>DAIPZX010000133.1:0-6196 GCA_036781995.1 Massilibacteroides sp.
CTGGTTTTCCAAATCTAAGAAACTTTATCTGGATGTTTTGTTTACAGCAGAGAAAAAATCCGAACATCCTTTGGGGCTCGCTATCCAGGAATGGCTGGACGAGTCCGGCGCTTCAGTTGTTGAAGTGAATGATTTTGAGAATTGTCCGGGTCAGGGAATTAAAATGAATGTAGATGGTTGTGTTTACTGGGTTGGAAATCGAACTCTTAAAGATCGTTTTGAGGTTAGGCTTTCAGACGAAGCCACGGTTGTTGTAAAAGACTGGCAAACGAAGGCAAATACGATTGTTTATTATGGTTGTGATTCCGATTTACTTGCCATGATTGCTGTCTCAGACAATATGAAGGCTTCATCTCCGGCTGCTGTGCGGTTGCTTACGAAAAGAGGTATTGAAGTGCACCTGCTGACAGGAGACCGGGAAGAGGTGGCCGCCGCAATGGCGAAAAAAGCCGGAATAAATCACTATCAGGCTGAAGTCTTACCTGCAGGAAAAGAGGATTATATTAAAAACCTGCAATCCCAAGGACGTATTGTAGCTATGGTTGGCGATGGAATCAACGATTCGCAGGCGCTTGCCCGTGCCGATGTAAGTATTGCGATGGGTAAGGGAACGGATATTGCGATGGATGTGGCTATGGTTACACTGATTACATCGGATTTGGTCTTATTGCCGGAGGCGATCCGCCTGTCTAAGCAAACTGTTCGTCATATCCGTCAGAATCTTTTCTGGGCATTTATCTATAATTTGATTGGCATACCGTTGGCAGCAGGTGTTCTTTATCCTGTGAATGGAATGCTGTTAGACCCGATGATTGCCAGTGCTGCCATGGCATTCAGTTCGGTATCGGTTGTATTAAATAGTTTGAGATTAAAGTACACAAACTGAAATAAATAGAAAGATGATGAAGTTTACAACAAACGCAAAATGTAAAGGTTGTGTCTCCGCTATCGGAGCCAAACTCAATGAAGTAATCAAGGCGGAAGAATGGTCGATCGACCTGACTTCTAAAGTGCTCGAGGTAAGGGCGGATGTTCCATCGGAAAAAATAATACAAGCCGTTACCGCTGCCGGATTTAAGGCTGAATTACAACCCTGAAAGGTGTATCCATTCGGCGTAGAACGTGTAGCAGAGCAAACACATACTACACCGAATGGATATTTAATAAAGATCTATTACTGTTTATTCCCATTGTCTCAGCTCTGCTACCGCAAGCTGATAGTCTCGTTCTGTTTCCAAAAATTGATCTATGGCTTCGTAGTAAGCCGACAATTCCAATAGATAATTGATTAATGACAATTCTCCCTGTTCGAAGGCCTTGATCAGTAATGCTTCGTTGTTTGACGTTTTCAATAGCTGATCATAATCCCGCAATACGTTTTGCAGCTTTTTGGCCTTTTCGTAACTGCTTTTCACTTGGTTCTGAAATTGCAAACGGGCATCATCGTGTTGTGCCTGCATAGCTATGGTCTGTGCTTTCTGATGCCTGACCGTGTTTCTGCCTTCCCATAAGGGGATAGATACACCTACGCTAACGCCCTGTTGTGTAGAGCCGGGTACACGTTCGCTAACATAGCCTGCACTCAGTTTGGGTAAATTAAGCGCGCGGGTGAGTTGTTCCTGTTTGCGGCTGATAGCGATACTTTGCTCGGCTGCTTTTAGTTCCGGATTGCTCTCTTCGGCAACAGCTGTCCAGGATAGAAAGTCTGCCGGTAGGAGGTATTCAGGATAGCCGGAAAGAACTTCTGTGTCAATCGGCAGGTCTCCGTTCATAATCTGCAACTTGTCCGTCAGCCTATCCCTTTCAACCAGATTAACCTCACGTACTTTCCGGACGTTCAGCAAATTCAATTGAGTCTTGTTATAATCGATGATATTGATTTCTCCCTTATTCAATAAAACTTCGTAACCTGCCGCTAATTGTTGCGCATGCGACAAACGTTGTGTTAGCTGCTTGTCGAGCAGGTTGCGGTAAGTCAATTCAACGCATAGCAACCGGGCTTCTTGCAGGATATTGCGCTCTTCGGCTGCAAAAAGGAGGTCTACCTGCAGGTTTTGCCCTTTGCTTAACTGGTTTTTATAGCGATAAGCCAGCGGGAAATCGAATGCTTGCGTAATACTCAAGTCTTTCCGGTTGCCATTTTCGGAGGGACTTCCCCAAAGGTAGCCGAACTCTACTTCCGGATTTTCCGGATTGATACCTGTTTTATTACCGATTTTATCGGCTGTTGCTTTTTCCCGCAAGGCATTCAGTGTTGCGTTGTTTTGCCGGATACTTTCGAGTATGTTGTCCGTTCCTTGCTGAGCATAGGCTGAAAAGAGGAAGGCGGAAAACAAAAGTATATATACTGTCTTTTTCATATCTGTCATTCTTGTATAGTTGTCGACTCGTTTTTCAATTCCTTGCGATGCATCATCCGGTAGATAATCGGAACGATATACATGTTCAGCAGGGTAGAGGTGAAAAGACCGCCCAGAATTACCTTTGCCATCGGACTCTGTATCTCGTTGCCCGGCAGATCTCCCTGTACAGCCAGCGGTATCAAAGCCAAAGCGGAACAAAGCGCGGTCATCAGGATCGGATTTAACCGGTCTAACGAACCGCGGCGAATGGCGTCTTCCATGCCATATCCATGCGAATGCAGGTCGTTGTAGTGCGCCATTAGCAAGATTCCGTTTCGTGTAGCGATACCGAACAGCGATATGAATCCTATAATTGCCGGAATACTGATTTCGCCCGAAGTGAACAATACGGCATACACTCCTCCGATCAATGAAAGCGGCAGGTTTAACAGAATAATGGCCGATTGCATCGCGTCTTTGAACTGATTGTACAGCAAAAGGAATATCACTAATATAGCAAAGAGCGAAGCCACCAGTAAGGTTTGTGATGCAGCTTGTTCGCTTTCAAACTGACCGCCGTATTCTACATGATAGCCTTCGGGCAGTTTGATTTCGCTGTCGATTTTCTTCTGTATGTCGTTTACTACTCCGCGCAGGTCGCGGCCTGCTACATTGGCGGAAACAACAATTTTACGTTGTACGTTCTCCCGGCTGATTGCGTTTGGACCGGTGGTGGATGTTATTTCTGCAATATATTCAAGAGGAACCTTGCCGTTTTCCGTATCGATTGTCAGCTGTTTGATTTTCGCTGCCGTATCTTTGTGTTTTTCGTCTACCTTGATGGTGAGATCGAATGTTTTTCCATCTTCGTATACTTGCGAAACTACTTCGCCGGATAGCATTGTGCTGACTACTTCTGCAAACTCAGGCAGCGTAACGCCATATCTTGCCATCATTTCCCGTTTAGGTTTGATGGTGAGGTGAGGACGATCTATCTGCTGCTCCACATTCAAGTCGGCTATACCTTCGATTTCACCGATGGTTGATTTGATCCGGTTGGCAACCGTATACAATCGGTTTAAATCAGGTCCAAACAATTTGACGGCGATGTTTGCTTTCGTTCCGGACAGCATATGATCGAGCCGGTGAGAGATCGGTTGTCCTACTTCCGAACTGATACCCGGAATGGCGGCCAACTTTTCGCGCACTTCTTCCAGCAGTTTGTCTTTTGAACGTTTGCCTAAGATAAAAGGTGCTTCAATCTCCGATACATTCACACCAAAAGAATGTTCGTCCAATTCCGCGCGTCCGGTCTTGCGTCCCACGGTCTGTATCTCAGAAACTGACAACAGGGTTTCTTCTACCTGATGACCGATTTTATCGGATTCATCGATTGAAATACCCGGTAACGTGCTTACCGTAATCGTAAACGAGCCTTCGTTGAACGGCGGCAGAAAGTTTCTGCCTAAAAAGAAGAATGCAATAACGGCAGAGAGCAATAATACGCCTGTCGCTGCCAACACTTTCTTCTGATGAGCCAAAGCCCATTCCAAACTGTGATTATACCCTTTTTTCAATGCAACCACTAAGCGGGATTCCTGTTCGCCTTTTTCATCCCTGCTTTGTCCTAACAGATAACTGCAAAGAACAGGCGTAACTGTCAGTGCAATCAGCGTGGAAGCAAACAGCGCTGTGATAAAAGCGATACCTAACGGAATAAGCATGCGCCCTTCCATACCGCTCAGGAAGAATAAAGGAACGAAGCAGGCTATGATAATTAATGTGGAGTTCAGAATCGGCAGACGAACCTCTTTGGAAGCTTCAAACACAACATCCAATATCCCTTTTCGTTCACTTTCCGGTTTGAGTCTGTTCTCGCGCAGATGCTTGAATACATTCTCTACATCAATAATGGCATCGTCTACCAACGACCCGATGGCAATGGCCATACCTCCGAGACTCATTGTATTAATGGTCAGTCCCATCAGTTTAAGCGAGAGGATGGAAGCCAGCAAAGCAAGCGGTATCGTGAATAAGGAAATGAATGTAGCCCGTCCGTTCATCAAAAAAAGGAAGAGTATGATGATGACGAATACAGACCCTTCCAGAAGAGCCTTCTGTACATTCCAGATAGAACTGTTGATAAATCTTTCCTGTCTGAATATATCGGTGGAAACGCGTATATCCGGCGGAAGCGTCTTTTGCAGATCAAGGATAGACGCGTCTAACTTATCGGTTAGTTCCAGTGTGTTGGTATTCGGTTGTTTGGTTACGGTGAGTAATACCGCCGGCTTGGCTTTTTCCGAAGCAACTCCTAAGCGAGGCAGTTTATCCCCGATCCGTATGTCGGCAATATCCCGGATCAATACGGGATAATCACCCCGTTTGCCGATCATCGCCTTGCCAAGTTCTTCTACATCATTACTTTGCAGAAGTCCGCGGATGATGTATTCATTACCATATTCGTAAACAATACCACCCGAAGCATTCCTGTTCATATTCCGGATAGCGGCAAGGGCTTCATCCAGACTGATTTCATAATGTTTCATCCGCCCCGGATCAAGCAGTATCTGATATTCTTTGATATCTCCGCCGATAACCGTAACCTGCGCTACTCCTCCGGTCGATAAAAGACGCGGACGAATTGTCCAGTCTGCTATTGTTCGCAAGTCCTGCAAAGAGGTCGTATCCGAACTGAGCCCGATCGTTAATATTTCTCCCATGATAGACGATTGCGGACCTAATGTAGGTTGACCTATATTTTCCGGCAGCGCATCGCCAAGAGCCGCGAGCTTTTCGGTTACAATCTGTCTGGCTTTATAGATATCCGTTCCCCAATCAAACTCTACCCATACGATCGAAAAACCAGTCACGGATGAAGAACGCACCCGTCTGACGTCGGTAGCTCCGTTAACTGCGGTTTCGATAGGGAAAGTAACAAGCCTTTCCACCTCTTCCGAAGCCATGCCGTTGGCCTCTGTCATTACAACAACCGTTGGCGCGTTCAGATCCGGGAATACATCCACCTCCATATTCTTAGCCACATAAAAACCTCCGAACAAGAGAAGAAAGGCAGATATAAGAATGACGATCCGGTTGTTTAATGCAAAATGTATTATTTTATTCAGCATAATCGACTCCTCCGCGCTTTAATGTTCATGACCATGAGGAATAGAAGCCGAAGCGGTGGATATTTTGATATGGTAGGCTCCCCGGCTAACCACTCTTTCTCCTGCCGCAAGACCGGAAAGTACTTCTGTTCTTTCGCCATCCGAAATGCCGGGTTTGACCTCCCGTTTCTCGTAACCCTCTTTATCCAATTGAACATAAACGAAGTAAATGCCCTGCTCTTCAGTGAGCGCGGATACCGGAACGGATAATACCTCTTTTTGAGGCTGTCCGAGCAGATACACTTCTGTATAGGCTCCCGGCAGCATATCTCCGATATTGTCAAATTCAAAATAAACCGGAAACCTGCCATTACAGTTATCATCATACACAACACATCCAACCACCCAACCAAACAAAACATGCTGCTTACTACTTCACCCCTAATTTATTAAACAATATACCCAAGAAACAGATATATGCCAGAAATGATAGACACAATACTGAGAAAAATTAAAATAAAACATGACAGAAGAACCACACACTGAAAAGTAACAGACAACAGCAAAAGTACAAGTCACAAAACATGTCACATTAACATACTATAATGATAAAACACACAAATAGCTTAAACATTCAGTAAAATTAAAATTCAAAATAGCCTATAAAACAACAACATAATCAGAAAACATCTCAACCTAAACAATAATTTGCACAAGATGAAAGTCTACAATAAAACAGAAGTG
>DAIPZX010000134.1:0-6184 GCA_036781995.1 Massilibacteroides sp.
CTATGAATTTTTGAATTCATACTTATGTTTTTTTTGATTCATAGTGATGTTGAAACATGGTTGACCTTTACTCCCCAATAACGAATGGCTGAATAGTTACGAATCGGGTTACTGTTAAGAAAAAAAATAACATGTAAAAAAACAACCGGTCTGATCTATTTAATTCATGAGTACACTCTTTTTTCGCAATGAGTATAGGGCGGGTTTGAAAGGCCGTGGCAAACGTGTGTGTTACTGACATGTTATTTCGTTATTCAATCCACAGCCCCTTTTAACTGATGATGATCACATTTATCCTGAACATTTTAAGAGAAAGCAGGCTGCCTCGGAATAAAATCTGTATTTTTGTAGCTCGAAACAGTAGATTACGCAAAAATGATGAATTACCTGATCACAGTTCCTGCCGGATTGCATCAAGAAACAATACAACTGCCTGCGTCAAAGAGCATCAGCAACAGGGCACTCATATTGAATGCCTTGAGCTACAGTGCTTACGAGATACAGAATCTGTCTGATTGTGATGACACGAAAGTGATGGTAAAGGCTTTGAATTCGAATAGTAATCATTTCGACATTCAGGCAGCAGGAACAGCTATGCGGTTTCTGACGGCTTTTTTGTCTAAAATCATTGGCGAATGGACAATCACCGGTACCGAAAGGATGCAAAAACGACCGATCCGATTGCTTGTCGATGCGCTGAATACGCTGGGGGCGCGTATCGAATATGTAGAGAAAGAGGGCTATCCGCCTTTGCGTATTTTCGGAAGCGCTTTGCAGGGAGGTGAGATTGCGTTAAACGGGGGCGTTAGTTCCCAGTATATTTCCGCCTTGCTGATGGTAGCCCCTTTAATGGAAAAAGGACTTACGCTCCGGTTGGAAGGGGAGATTATTTCTCGCCCGTACGTAAATATAACCTTGGCGTTAATGAAGCAATTCGGTGTGTCCGCTTCCTGGGAGGGAAACGTCATCCGGGTTGCCCCACAGGAATATACGCCTGTTCCTTTCACTGTGGAATCGGATTGGAGCGCGGCTTCTTACTGGTATATGATCGCGGCATTGTCCAACTGTCCGCAGGATTTAACCGGGTTATACCGGAACAGCTTGCAGGGAGACGCGGCAGGAGCGAAATTGTTCAAACAGCTGGGTGTGGAAACCGAGTTTACGGACCATGGCGTTCGTTTGCATCCCGGAGGTGCGCGATGCAAAGAATTAATTTATGATTTTGTGAATGAGCCGGATTTGGCGCAAACATTTGTGGTAACGTCTGTGTTATTAAATACCCCGTTCAACTTTACGGGACTGCAATCGCTAAAAATAAAGGAGACGGATCGGATAGCGGCTCTGATCGCGGAAACAAAGAAACTGGGGTATGTTTTACGTGAAACGGAGCACAATGGGTTGCAATGGGACGGCGAACGTTGCGAGCCGGATAAAGAACCCGTTATCGCAACCTATGAAGACCACCGGATGGCGATGGCTTTTGCCCCTGCAGCATTAGTCCTCCCAAAGGGGATAAGCATAGCAGACCCCGGCGTAGTATCGAAAAGTTACCCGCGCTTTTGGGATGATTTGCAACAAATTGGATTCAAGATAATTAAAAATAAATAGCATATGTGGTATGTCGTAATTCTGTCAGGCTTGCTTCTGCTTGGGATAGTAGCAGCGATAGCCGGGTATTTCCGTCAAAAGAAGTTGCTGGGAATGCTGGAACGGGGCGAGATCTCCGAAATGCCGGAAGTTCGGGAGACAGACGGCGAGTGTTGCGGGCAGCACGAAATGTGCGAACGCGACAGTTTGATTGCAGCGGTAAGTAAAAAAATCGAATACTACGATGATGAAGAGTTGGATCGTTTTCAGGGTGTGGAAGAAAGCCAATACCGGGAAGAAGAGATTAATGAATTCAGAGAAGTGCTATACACGCTTCGGGATGTAGAAGTAGCAGGATGGCTGCGCAGCCTGCAGTTGAGACAGATCAACCTCCCCGAGCTGCTGAAAGACGAGGCTTTTTTAATCGTTGGCGAACGCCGCTTACACGCATAACATAACGCATGATCGAATTATTAGGATACGATTTCTTTCAGAACGCGTTGCTCGGCAGTTTGCTTGCAGCTATTGCCTGCGGAGTTGTAGGAACCTATGTGGTTGCCCGCCGTTTGGTATTTATTAGTGGAGGAATTACGCATGCCTCATTCGGGGGGCTTGGATTGGGTTTCTTTCTGGGAATAAATCCGGTATTCATGGCGTTAGTCTTTTCTGTGTTGTCGGCGCTCGGCGTAGAATGGGTTAGTAAAACCCAGAATGTACGCGAAGATTCCGCTATTGCGGCTGTCTGGTCGCTCGGCATGGCATTGGGGGTGCTCTTTATATTTCTGACGCCGGGTTATAGTCCGAATCTTTCGGCTTATCTGTTCGGCAATATTCTGACTATTTCGTCTGCTGATATCCTCTGGATTGCGATTCTGGCAGCTGTCTTGCTATTGCTCGTTATCCTCTTCCTGCGGGAGATTATTTATGTCGCATTCGATACCGGTTTTGCCAAAACACAAGGACTGCCGGTCAAATTTATTGAATACATGATGATGTTCTTCATCGCCGTAACCATCGTCCTGTCTATCCGGCTGGTTGGAATTATGTTGTTAATGAGTCTGCTCACCCTTCCTCAAATGGTGGTAAACCAGTTTACTTCTGATTTCCGGAAAATCATGTACGGTAGTATCGTAATCGGGTTTCTCGCCTGTGTAATCGGGCTTGTTTTATCCTACTACATCAATATCCCCTCAGGCGCGTTCATTATTTTGGTTCTTACCGTTCTCTTTTTTGGCGTTAAAGGTGTTCTTGCCTTTTCCCACAGACAATAAAACAGGTTGTTTTCAGTTAATATAATGATGAATTGTCAGCAATAGGGTGAAAAAAGGATTTTACTATATCACATCATTATTCCTGATCGGTTTGCTTGTATCGTGCAGCACGCAGAAAAACACAAAGGCAAGCCGTTTTTATCATGCTGTAAACTCCCGTTACAATATCTACTACAATGGCAAAACATCTTTCGACGAAGCGATGGAAGCCATGCAGAGCGGATACAAGGAGAACTATTCGGAAATGATCTACATGTTTCCGATCAGCGCGCAACCCAAAGACAAACCGGAGCCGGGCGGTGCTTTCGACCGGGCAATCGAGAAAAGCAACAAAGCAATCAAACTCCACTCTATCCGAGTAAAGCCCCCCAAGAAACCGGGATGGCGGAATAATCCCAAGCAGGTTGCCCTGCAGGAACAAGAGGAGTACAACCCTTTCCTGAAACAGTGTTGGCTGTTGATGGGACAAGCCCAATTCTATAATGCGGACTTTCTGCAAGCCTCTGCGACCTTTTCGTATATCGCCCGGCATTACGCGACAGATGAAGAAGTGGTTTCCGAAGCCAAACTATGGCAAGCACGGAGCTATGCCGAAATGGACTGGCTCTATGAGTCGGAAGATATTCTCGGCAAACTGAACACGAACGGTATTCATCCGAAGAAATTGAAACTCTACGCCACGGTATATGCCGATTATCTGATCAAGAACAATCAGTATGAAGAGGCCATCCCTTATCTGCAAACTGCCATCAAAGCAGAAAAAAACGGACGCCAACGGGCAAGAATGCGGTATCTGTTAGGTCAACTCTATACAGATCTCGAACTGAACTCTTTAGCCTACAAAGCCTTTGGCGATGTGATCCGGTCGAACCCGCCCTACGAGCTGGAATTCGCCGCCCGCATCCGTCAGACGGAAGTTTTTTCCGGAGCCAATTACATGACCATGGTCAAGAAGCTTGAAAGCATGGCGAGAAGCGACAAAAACAAAGACTTTTTAGACCAGGTGTATTATGCCATCGGGAATATTTACATGACGCGTGAAGACAGCACGAATGCCATCATAAATTACCATAAGGGCATAGATCAAAGCACGCAGAACGGCATCGAAAAAGCGCTATGCCAGATACGGCTTGGAGATATTTATTTCAATCAGGGTGAATACGTCAAAGCACAACCCTGCTTTAGCGGTGCGCTGGCTTCTCTGCAAAAAGAATACAAAGATTATAAACGCATAGCCAAACTCTCCGAAGTATTGGATGAGTTAGTGGTGCATGTGGAAGCCGTACATCTGCAAGACAGTCTGCAAACACTATCAAAAATGCCGGAAAGTGAACGTCTCGCCGTGATCGACGCCATCATCGCCCAGGTGGAAAAAGAGGAAAGAGAAGCGAAAGAACTTGCCGAAAAAGAGGCTTATCTGGCGGAAGCAGAAGCAAGGGGGACAGGAATAGACCGACCCGGAACGGATTTGAATATACCGATGATGCCAACCGGTGCCGACGGCAGTTCGTTTTATTTCTATAACGCACAAGTAGTTGCACAGGGAAAAACAAAGTTTCAACGGCAATGGGGACGGCGCACGCTGGAAGATAACTGGCGAAGAAGGAAGAAAGAAATGTCTACCTTCATGGAACAACCCGAAGAGATAGCCGAAGTAAACAATCTCACGGAAGGAGAAATGCAGACGGCAGACGGAGAAACCGGAGATATGCCCGACGAACTGACAGATGATCCTAAAACACGTGAGTTTTACCTGCAACAGATCCCATTCACACCGGAAGATATCGAAGCGTCCAACCTCATCATCATGGATGGACTCTATCACATGGCGATGATCTACAAGGACAAGCTGGAGGATTTCCGTCTTGCAGTGGAAGCTTTCGAAACGCTGGAACGCCGCTTCCCTGATCATGAATTCCGTTTGGAAAGTTATTACCAGATCTATCTGATGGCCTTACGTATACAAGATACGGAATTAGCCAACCGCTATAAAACAAAATTAACCAATACCTTCCCCGAAAGCGACTACGCCATAGCCATTGCCGATCCGAATTATGAATACAATATCCGGATGATGGATACGGTGCAGGATTCTATTTATCAGGAAACCTATCAGCGCTACCTGGCTGAAGATGTATCCACTGTTCGGCGTAACTACAAAGCGGTATCTGAGAAATATCCTTTAGCCGGTTTGATGCCCAAATTTATGTTTCTTGATGCCTTGACTTATGTACAGGAAGGCGACCCCGAAGGTTTCAAAACGGCTTTGAAAGCATTAGTGGATAAATATCCGAACGCAGACGTAACAGAACTGGCGGGCGAAATGCTGAAAGGTGTTCTTCGCGGACGGGCGATGATGCAAGGCGGTGTACGTGGGATGACCTGGAATTTGCGTTTTGGTGTAGGCGAAGATGGCAGCCTGTCTGCCGCAGATTCAGCCCGCACATTTAAGGTCGATCCGAATTCACCTTATAAAATGCTCTTGATCTATCCGACAGAGCAGGTGAATAAAAATCAATTATTGTATGCGGTTGCCGCCTATAACTTCGCTAACTTCCTGGTGAAAGAACTGGATATCACAATCGAAGAAAGCGGATTGATGAGTATGATGACGCTAAGTGACTTTGTCAACTTAGAGGAAGCCACACAGTATTATAAAATGATTTATGGGACGAATGGTTATGCCAATGCACTGAATAAAGAAATCGCCATACTGCCAATCTCTGACGACAACCTTCAAACCTTACTTCGGGGAAAGACATTGGATGAGTATGTGTCTTTCTTCGCAGACAGTCTGGGACAAAACATCCCTGAACTGCAAGAACGATGGAATATCCGCCTGAGTGATAATGAAGAGGCAGAGATCATTCCTCCTGTTTTGCTGGAAGATGCTTCCGAAGAAATGGATGAAACGCCTGATACGGAAGCAGAAGTCGAAGTCGTAGTCGAACCGGAACCGGAACCGGCGCAACAAGACACCATAGAAACAGTGACTCCTGAGGTTGCTCCAATAATAATACAAGACTCCATCCCGGCTATACCTGCGGTATCAGAAGGCAAAGACCTCACGTTAAAAGAAATCGAAGAAATACGTAAACGGGAAGCTGAAGAGGAAGCAGCACGTAAAGAAGCCGCACGCGCTGAATTTGAGGAGCAACAACGTGCCGAACGTGAATTGCAAGAACAAAAAGCACGTGAGCGTGAAGAGCTGATAAAAATACAGAAAGAAGAGGAAGCAGCTCTTCTCAAAGCAAAAGAAGAGCAGGAAAAACAATTAAAAGAAGATAGAAAAGCACTTCTCAAAAAACGGGAAGCCGAACGCAAAG
>DAIPZX010000135.1:0-6184 GCA_036781995.1 Massilibacteroides sp.
TATTGAACAGGCGGAAGTCGGGTTCTCTTCTAAAATCAATTGTTTTTTCGGAAATAATGGTATGGGGAAAACTAATCTGCTGGATGCGATCTATTATTTGTCTTTTACTAAAAGCCATATCAATACGCCTGATAGTCAGATTGTAAAAAATGGACAGGATATGTGTGTCATTCAGGGAGGATATGACTACGCCGGGCGGGAAGAGGATATTTTTTGCGCTATCCGGAACGGACAAAGAAAACAATTCAAACGCAACAAGAAGGAATACGATAAACTATCAGACCATATCGGACTACTGCCTTTGGTCATGATATCACCGGCAGATGTGGAACTGATCCGGGGCGGCAGTGATGAGCGCCGGCGTTTTCTGGATATGATCATTTCACAACAAGACAAACAATATCTGCATGCGCTTATACAATATAATAAGGCACTGCTCCAAAGAAATGTGCTACTCAAAAATCAATCCCGCGATAATTCCCTCTTCGATGTGCTGGAGATGCAAATGGCAATGTACGGACAACTGGTGTATGAAACCCGAAAACGGTTGGTTGAAGACTTTATTCCGATCTTTAATAATTACTATCACCGGATATGCGGTTTCTCGGAAGGAGTGGGACTGCGTTATGTTTCTCACCTGGATAAAGGGGAACTGCAGGAATTATTGACCGAAAACAGAGAGCGGGATAGAATCTTGTCTTACACTTCTACCGGTATTCATAAGGACGAACTGGAAATGTTGCTCAATGATTCCTTGATCAGAAGAGTGGGTTCGCAGGGGCAGAACAAAACGTACCTGATCGCACTCAAACTCGCGCAATTTGCATTTTTGAAAGAGAAAGGCTCGACTACTCCTATCTTGTTATTAGATGACTTGTTCGATAAATTGGACGCCAACCGCGTGGAGCAAATTATCCAATTGGTGAATAACGATCAGTTCGGGCAGATATTTATCACAGACACCAACCGGAAATACTTAGATGAAATACTCTCCTTAACAGGCAATAACTATTCCTTATTTAAAGTGGACAACGGAGAGGTACAACCCTTAACAATGTAACGTATGAAACGGAAAAATACACAGATGATAGGAGAAGTGCTCCGGGATATCTTTGAAGAAAACACAGAGATGTATGAAAAAATTCTGGAGATACGGGTAAAAAGAGCCTGGGGCGTTGTGCTCGGAGATATGGTTTTGCAATACACCCGCAACCTGTACGTGAAAGACAAAGTATTGTATGTTTCGCTGACTTCTTCCGTATTGCGCAACGAACTAACACTCTGCCGGGAACGATTAATCAAAAGTCTGAATGATTATGCCCGTTCTACTGTTATCCGGGAAATCGTTATCCGCTGATATCAACGGTCGGAAAGATTACTTCCTCGTCTGTAATTAACAGATCCATTTTTACATCATCCGTACACACGGGTACTTCTGGCACTAACTGAAGACTAAAACAAAGTCCGACCCGTGCTGTGTTTTGCAGTTCCGGTTCAACCAATAATTTATCATAATATCCTTTGCCTCTCCCCATACGATTCATCTCCCTGTCAAAGGCAACTCCGGGAACGATAATCAGATCCGGTTTGGGCTTTTCGGTTAGAGTGCCGGGGATGGGTTCCAATATGCCGAAAACGCCCGGCTTCAAAGAGTCATCCGCTTGATATGGGTGCAGTTCGAGCCGGTCTTTACAAATAACAGGCAAATAGATTGTCTTCCGGGATGCCCATTTCCGGATAAAAGAGGCAGTCTGAACCTCATCAGGCATCGCGTGATAAATAGCAAAACTATCCGCGCCCCGGAAAACATCCAACTGCTCGATACGTTCCAGCGCCCGGCAGGAAAGTTCAGACAATGCAGTCTGTGAATACTCTTTCTTTCGCAAGGCCATAGCTTTTCGCAGGGAGCGTTTGGCTTCGTAGATTTCCTCCATGAGTTGATTTTTGAATAAATTCGATGAAAGATAATGTTTTCCCTTCATTCAGCACTTTTATCGCCTGTAACAGATTCGGGTCATTCTTCAGGAAGACAGGATAAAATCCGTCTTCATCAAAAAAGTTTCTGATAATATAGGCTTGCAAATGGTTTTCAATCAGTTTGCCGGATATATTAATCAAAACCGGTCTTTTTTTCACGCCTTTTATCACGGCATAATTGGTAAAGTCTTCCAGTAAAGGCTGTTGTTGTAAGTAATCATATAATTCCTGATAGTTTTTAAAAGAAGAGAACTGTGCTCTGTTTTGATCAGAATATTCCAATGCGTATTGGTAAATGATACCTGAATTGACAACACTTGAGAAATAAGAGGTCATTCCGCTCGTATCCCGTGGAATAAAGATATCGGGCATAATGCCTCCGCCTCCGTAAACCGGACGACCTGCCATGGTCTCAAACCGCAGTTTATCGTCTACATTGATACTGTCTGCCGAATCAAACTCGCCGTGCATAAAGCGATTATAGATATCAAGATCATAATCTTCCGTCTTGCCTAATTCATATGCTTTCTGAATACTACGTCCGGAGGGCACATAATAACGGGCAATCGTCAGACGCAGTTCCGAGCCGTCACTAAGCGGTATAGGCGCCTGCACCAACCCCTTCCCGTATGTTCTTCTGCCAATGATTAATCCACGGTCATTATCCTGTATTGCTCCCGCGAATATTTCGCTTGCCGAAGCGGAGATTTCGTCTGTCAGCACAACGATCGGCGCTTCCTTACAAGTACCTGTACCATTAGCATACACGTCTCGTCTTGGGAAAGCCTTACCTTCTGTATAAACAATCAGCCGCCCGTCGGGCATAAATTCATTGATCATATTAATCGCAGCATCCATATAGCCACCCGTATTTCCTCTGAGGTCAATCACAAATGCGGTTGTTCCTTCTTGCTTAAGCCGGGCAATCGCTGTCAGAAATTCATTATACGTTGTACGCCCGAACTTGCTTACTTTGATATAACCGATATCTTTGGTCAGCATATAGGCAACATCCACCGAATTGACAGGCACATCACCACGCGTCACATCAAAGGAGAGTAAATCTTTTTCATTCCCTCGCTTAACACCCAGCGTCACCGTGCTGTTCTTTTCGCCGCGAAGTGTTTTCATGATCAAAGCCTGACTGGATTTATTTCCGGCGTATATGGAGTCATTGATTGTAATAATGCGGTCAAAAGGAAGCAGCCCCGCTTTCTCAGCCGGTCCTCCCGGAATCACACTGATCACGAGTATGGTATCTGTCTGCATATTAAACGAGACACCAATACCGCTGAAAGACCCTTCCAATTCTTCGTTTGCCACCTGTGCGTCGGCAGCAGAAATATACACCGAGTGCGGATCCAGTTCGCTGAAGATTTTAGGGATAGTCCCTTCCACGAGGTCAACCATATTCACGGTATCCACATATTGCTGATCTATAATATCTAATATGGCATTTATTTTATTTCCACGGGAGTACGTCTGTCTCTTTCCCTGACCGATTACCAGATAATAATTGCCAATAAAAATGCCCAGTGCAATGCTCGTGGCGATAATTACAGGAAGCCAAATACGCAGTCGTTTGTTCTTATTCATTGCTTTTTTCTTTTTCCACTTCAATAAAATCCACTTGAATCCCCGCCCTGATCAACAGGTTTGATCCATCTTCAATTCTGTATTTTTCAGAATAGACAACGCGTTCAATGCCGCATTGGATAATCAGTTTGGCACATTCGATACAGGGCGCTGCCGTTACATAAATCGTTGCTCCCTTACTGCTGTTTGAGGAAGCCGCTACTTTCGTGATCGCATTCGCCTCTGCATGTAAAACATAGGGCTTGGTTACATTGTTCTCGTCTTCACAAACGTTTTCAAATCCCGCAGGCGTACCATTATAACCATCGGATATAATCATTTTGTCTTTTACAATAAGGGCTCCTACTCTACGGCGTTTACAATACGAGTTTTCTGCCCAGACCAATGCCATCCTTAAATACCTCTTATCTATTTCAAGCTGTCTGCTTTCTGTTTTTTTATCCATGTAATGTAATAACTGTTTACTATACGAATCGCAAATGTAATGATTATTAGCAGACTAAGACTCAAGAGCCTTGTTTTTTATTCCGTTTCTTTCCAGCAACGCATCGATTGTCGGCTCTTGTCCGCGAAACCGCCTGTACAAAACGGCCGGATCTTCGGCATCTCCCTTAGACAAAATATGCGCACGGAAGGAACGCGCCACGTCCTTATTAAAGATGCCTGCTTTTTTAAAAGCAGCGAAAGCATCCGCGTCAAGCACTTCCGCCCATTTATATCCGTAGTAACCTGCAGCATATCCTCCGGCAAACAAATGCGAAAAATTAGTACTCATCAAGGTTCCCGGTACTTCCGGCAATAACATGGCGGAAGCCCAGGCTTGTTTTTCAAAAGCAATCACATCGCCTGTAAAGGGTTCTGTAATCGTATGCCATGCCATATCCAACAGTCCGAAGCTTAATTGCCGACAACACAGGTAGCCCGTGTTAAAGTTTGCCGCGTTTAACAGGTTATCTATTAGTTCCGCCGGGATTTTGTCTCCTGTTTCATAATGAACGGCTATGCTATCCAGAAATTCTTTTTCCTCAAGCCAGTTTTCCATAATTTGCGATGGCAACTCCACAAAATCACGGGATACGTTTGTTCCCGACAGACTGGCGTAGGTTCCTTCCGCCAGCATACCATGCAGCGCATGTCCGAATTCATGCAGGAACGTATTTACTTCGTCATACGTCAGCAAAGACGGCTTTGTATCCGTAGGGCGTGAAAAATTCATCACAATAATCACCTGCGGACGGCTGTCTTTTCCATCCGCCTCTTTGTATTGCGATTTGAGATCGCTCATCCAGGCTCCGGATTGCTTTCCCGAACGCGGATGGAAATCTGTGTAAAGTACAGACAGAAACGTTCCGTCTTCATCATACACTTCATAAGCGGTCACTTCCGGGTGATAAACCGGAATCTGTTTATTTTCTTTGAAAGTGATCCCATACAATTGAGTGGCGAGTCCGAACACAACCTGAGTCACATGATTTAATTCGAAGT
Organism: Massilibacteroides sp.; assembly: GCA_036781995.1. Classification (GTDB taxonomy): domain Bacteria; phylum Bacteroidota; class Bacteroidia; order Bacteroidales; family Tannerellaceae; genus Massilibacteroides. Next base: position 5,059 of record DAIPZX010000135.1, read on the forward strand.
AAGGACGAGTCATTTCATCATTCACACGGTATTTGCTGTCTTTTAGTTTTTCGGCGTAATAACTCCAGTCCCAAGGCATAATGAGAGAGAGTCCTCCCGCAAACTCAGAAACTTCTTTATAATCCGCTTCGCCAACCGGTTTGTAGGCATGTAGCAGATCAGACAGCAGTTTATATACGTTTTCTTCGTTCTTTGCCATGGTATGCTGCAACTGATACTCTGCGAAATTACGGAATCCCATCAGGCGCGCAATCTCCAAACGTATATTCACAATCCGGCGGATCACTTCCTTATTATCGAATTCATCGTCTTTATTTCCTATACCAAGATAGGCTCTGTACATCATTTCACGCAGTTCTCTATTATCTGCATAACGCATAAAGGGCACATAACTTGGAGAGGAAAGATCGAACAGCCAACCTGTCTTTCCTTTCTCGCGTGCCAGTGTGGCGGCAGCTTCACGCACGCTTTCAGGCAATCCGCTCAGATCAACCTCATCGGTAATCAGATAGTCAAACCTGTTTTTATCTTTCAGTCCGTTCTGACTGAATTGGAGATTGAGCAGACTCAACTCCGTACTGAGCTTGCGGTATTTTTCTTTGCCTGCTTCATCAAGCGTAGCTCCGCTTTTCCGGAAAGCTTCATACGTCTTTTCCAGCAAGCGCTTGTCTTCGACCGATATGTTTAAGTCGTCTTTCTGTTCATAAATCGTTTGTACCCTTCCAAACAACGCTTCGTTCAGATAGATATCATTAGAACTCTCGGATAATTTCGGCGAGACCCGTTGGGATATTTCCATCATTTCATCCGTAGACAACGCATTCAGCACATTAAAAAAGGCTGAACTCACCCGCTCCAGCAGTTGCCCGCTCCTTTCCAAAGCAACAACCGTATTCTCAAAAGACGGAGCTGCCGGATTGTCGGCTATTTCTTGTACCTCCTCCTGCAATTCCGCAATTGCCCGATCAAAGGCAGGTTCGTAATGTTCCGGTTTTATCTGATCGAAAGGAGGAGTAGCAAACGGTGTATTATATAATGTATAGAAAGGATTGTTTTCGGTGTATTGCATATCTATATTATTTATCCGGATAAAGATAAGGATAAATCTTCAAAACCCGATTTTATG
>DAIPZX010000136.1:0-6174 GCA_036781995.1 Massilibacteroides sp.
GATTTTATCCTCAGAGGATGAAGCCTTGATCCTCAGAGGATGAAGCCCCGATCCTCAGAGGATGAAGCTCCGAACCTAAGAGGATGCTGAGATGTTTGTTTAATCGTGCTGTGTTTATCCTGAAAGTATCTCTAAGTAAGATAATTAAACAAGTTGCCAACAAAATTTCACTCTTGATCCATTATTTGCAGTGCCGGGATATATTTCACAGACTACGGACGGGAGAATATTACCCCCGGCTAAAGGGTCGGGAAGCAGAGAGGCGTTTCTGAGGATATGGAAAGCGATAGATTATTTTGAACTACCATATAGTTACGGATAAAATTCTAATGACCGATTGGGGTTAAATGAAAGGTGGAGGGTAAATATAGCAGCTTAGCGGAGAAAAGTAAAAAAAGAGAGTCTTCCTTTTGATACACCGCCCTTTCTTTACGACCATATCCTCTGTCTCTTTTCTGCTTAATTCTGTCGCAGAAAACAGGCATTCCGTCTCATAAAATCCAAAGGCTTTCATCCTGCGCCTACTTTTGCGCTATAAATCAATAAGAAAAACAGTCATGAATAAGAGAGAAACCGTGAGTGCCATCTCACAAGCAACCGGAGTAGAGTATGAAACTTGTATGAAAGTGATCAATTCATTAGAAATGGTTTTATCCAATGAAATGAGCCAAAAAGGAGGTTTTAAAGCATTTTGTAAAACAATAAAGCGATTATTCCTTTTCGTAATATTGCTTAGCTCTATTTCGTTCTCGGCAAACATGTACGCCCAAGACGGTAAACCGGTACAAACGATTCGCGGTGTAGTAACCGATCAGACATCGGGCACTCCGCTTCCTTTTGCAACCGTTGTGTTGTTAGATTTGCCCCAAATGGGAACAACAACCGATGATGAAGGTAAATTTGCTATAAACAACGCCCCTGTCGGGCGGCATGACCTGCAAGCTACCTTTGTGGGTTATGAACCCGCTGTCTTCCGTGAAATCATGCTGAACTCGGCAAAAGAAATTTATCTAGAGATCAGCCTGAAAGAAAATGTGCATACGCTTGAAGAAATAGTTATCCGACCCCGTATCAATAAAGAAGATGCTCTGAACAGTATGGCTCTATCTGGAGCGCGTATGCTTAGCGTGGAAGAAGCGAGCCGTTTTGCAGGAGGGATGGACGATCCTGCCCGTTTGGTCAGCTCGTTTGCCGGGGTAACCTCTGCCGTTGGCAGCAACGGTATATCGGTACACGGAAATGCACCAAGTCTACTTCAATGGCGGTTGGAGGATGTGGAGATACCCAATCCCAACCACTTTGCCGATGTCTCGTCATTGGGCGGTGGCGTATTGTCTTCGTTGAGCGCCAACGTACTGGGAAATTCTGATTTCTACACAAGCGCATTCCCTGCCGAATATAACAATGCTGTATCGGGAGTGTTCGATATGAAGTTGAGAAATGGCAACAGCCAGAAATTCCAACATACGCTGCAAGCCGGAATACTCGGATTGGACGTTGCTTCGGAGGGACCTCTCAGTCGGAATCATAATGCTTCGTATATCTTTAACTACCGCTATTCGACTACCGGACTGATGAACAAGGTAAGCCCTGCCGGAGATTTGGAACAGGTAATGGACTATCAGGATTTGAACTTCAAGCTGAATTTCCCGACTGCCAAAGCAGGTGTTTTCTCTTTGTGGGGAACAGCCTTGATTGATAAAATCAAACCCGAAATCGAATCGCCCGAAGAATGGGAATATACTGACGATGCAAAAGATTCGCGCATGAAACAGACCTCTGCCGCAGCAGGACTTAGCCACCGTTACTTCTTTGGTAACAATGCCGTACTGAAAACTACATTGGCAACCACCTATTCCAAAACAGACGCATGGGAAAGTATTTACGATTTCAATATGGATTCTTCGCCCTATCTCGACTTCAAAAGCCAATATACCAACCTTGTTTTGACTTCTTCGTTCAATAAGAAATATAGTTCAAAACATACGAATAAAACTGGCTTCACGGTAACGCACATGAACTATGATATGGATTTCGACTTGGCTCCGCTCTGCACAGAACCTTTAGATAGAATTTCCGAAGGAAAAGGAAACACCGATTTGATTTCGGCTTATAGCAGTTCGCTGTTCAATTTCAACGACCGCCTTTCGGCAACCTTAGGTATAAACGGACAGTTCCTTACTCTGAATAACCGGTGGACAATAGAACCCCGTGCTTCAATTAAATGGCAGGCTTCGGCAAAAAGTTCTTTCGGACTGGCTTACGGGTTACACAGCCGTATGGAAAAGATGGATGTCTATTTCGTAAAGACACAGGCAACGGGCGATGAGTTGGTAAACAAAGACCTCGACTTTACCAAAACGCACCATGTATCATTATCCTACAACTACAAAATAGCCGACGATATGAACCTGCGTATCGAGCCTTACTTCCAATATCTGTACGATGTGCCTGTTGTTGCCGATAATTCCTATTCCATTCTTAACCGCAGCACCTTCTATGTGGAAGACGCATTGGTAAACACGGGCAATGGTCGCAACTACGGGATAGACGTTACTTTTGAAAAGTATATGACCAAAGGATTGTATTATATGATAACCGCCTCTGTCTTCGATTCAAAATACCGTGGTGGCGATGGCGTATGGCACAACACAAAATTCAACCGCAATTACGTGTTGAACGGGCTTATCGGTAAAGAGTGGATGATAGGACGTAACAAGCAAGACGTATTGAGCGTGAACCTGAAACTGACCTTGCAGGGTGGCGACCGCTATTCTCCGGTAGACGAACAGGCGACATTGGCACATCCCGACAAGAAAACGCAATACGACGAAACAAAGGCTTATTCTAAGCAACTATCTCCCATGTTTCTTGCCAACTATACAGTCAGCTACCGGATAAACCGCAATAAAGTTTCACACGAGTTTGCCGTGAAAGGAATGAACGCTACGGGCTATGAGGAGTATTTTGGTCATGAATACAACTTGAAAACCGGAGTGATAGAACCCAGACGGTTGAAAAATTCTATCTTCAACATAGTGTATAGACTTGACTTTTAAAGTATCTTTGCAAAAGAAACAAACAGAAATATGGCAGATAAAAGTTCCATCTTATCCAGTTTCCTGATTGACGGGAAATGCCGGTTTTGGCGATATGTTTTCTTCATAATTGCCGGAGCGGTGATTACCTCCAGTATGGTATTTGTCGCCTATATGGATTGTGCCGCCCAATTAGGAAACCGGATTTACTTGATATGCCTTTCCTCCTGCATTTGTTATGCGGTTGCCATGCTCCTGAATTATCATTACCTAATCCCTAAATTTTTGCTTAAAGGCAGGTATGTGGTTTATTCCATTTTGATATTCATAGCTGCCTATTTATTGCCGACGTTATCCATTGCACAGGAATACTTTGTGCGCAATACATGGGGATTGCCGCACCGGATTACGTCTTATACCAACCCGCTGATATGGGTCGATAATCTTTCTTCATGTATGATGTTATTGATTTGTTTTCTTGGGGTTTCAGCTATTATGTTGTTCCGTCAATGGAAAAATCAAGAAGAACAGCTTACGCTTATGGAGCATAAGTACTTGCGTATGGAAGTGAACCGCCTGAAAGAACAAATCGACCCTTCCTATCTCTCCGAAACATTATTAAGCATTGCCGCACTAATAAAAACTAATGCTCATAAAGCAAATGAGACACTTATGCAGCTGGCGCAATTGCTCCGTCATAAACTTTATGACTACCAAAAAGATAGAATAGCACCGGATGAGGAAATCAATACTCAATTTGAAGCAAGCATAACGCCCGACAGGCTGTCATCTTTCCTGATTGACGATAAATACCGTATTTACAGACATCTTATCATGCAGGTCTTTATCTTGATAATCTCTATCGGGAATTTCTTCGATGCACCGGATAAAATAAACCTGTCGGCAAATCGGGTTTATGGCTGGTTAGGCTATTATGTTTTCCTGAATGTACTTGTTTATTTTAATGTGTATGTGCTGTATCCACGCTTTTTGGCAAAGAAAAAACTGGCGTTATACATTTTGTCGGTTGTTGCGTTTACAATAGCTATGGGGGTTGTCATGATGTGGCTGCAAGATCAATTCTACGACATAGCCGTTATCCATCAGGAACCGACGGCAGCTGCAATCATTCTGAATATTACATCTTCTATCTTGGCTATGGCTCTTTTTATCGGAGGTATTGCAGCGCTTTTATCGTTAAAGCAATGGATGACCAATAAGCACCGAATGGTACACTTGAAAGCGGCAACTTCCGAGTCGGAACTCAAATACTTGAAAAGCCAGATTAACCCGCATTTCCTCTTTAATATGCTCAACAACGCGAACATATTGATAGAAGACGAACCGGAAAAGGCAACTGATATTTTGCAAAACCTTGACAAATTGCTTCAATACCAACTGGGCGGCAGTTTGCAGGAAAAAGTTAAGCTGAATGACGACATTCGCTTTTTGAGCCATTTTCTTGAACTTGAAAAAACAAGGCGGGATCAGTTTGAATATATGATAAGTATCGAGGGAGATACGGACAATGCGGAAGTAGCCCCGCTACTATTTATCCCTTTTGTTGAAAATGCCGTAAAGCATAATGCAGATAGCAAGAATGGTTCGTTCGTGCATATCTTATTTTGCCTGCAAGATGGCAGACTCACATTTACTTGTAGCAATTCCGTTTCGGAAAACACGGCTCCCCCGAAAGAAAAGGGTGGCTTGGGATTGACAAATATCAAGCGGCGGCTTGATTTGTTATTCGGAGAGAATTATAGTTTAGAACAGACAAAAACAGACAGTATATATACTGCTACATTACAGATAAAGTTATGAAATGCATTATAGTAGACGACGAGCCTATCGCTCGCAAAGGGATAAAAAAATTAGTGGATCAGATTTCTCAACTGGAACTGCTGAATACTTTCAATAGTGCGAAAGCTGCATCCGAATATATAAATGCAACAGCCGTCGATTTAATTTTTCTCGACATTCAAATGCCGGGCATCAACGGTATCGAGTTTGCTCGTACCATTCCCAAGCATACGCTGATTATCTTCACAACTGCTTATTCCGAATATGCGTTGGATAGCTACGAAGTGGATGCGGTCGATTATTTGGTAAAACCGATTGACGCGGCAAAGTTTCGTAAGGCGGTGGACAAAGCGATTACTTACCATTCGCTGTTGTTGGACGAGGAAGAAAAGAAAAGCATAGAGAACATAGAAGACGAATTTATCTTCGTTAAATCCAACCGGCGCTACTTCAAGGTCAGCCTGAAAGACATCCTTTTCATAGAAGGCTTAAAAGATTATGTGATTATCCAGCAGGAAGACCAACGTATTATTACTCGTATGACCGTAAAAAGCATTCATGAAATGCTTCCACAAAGTACTTTTTTGCGAATAAACCGCTCCTACATTGTCAATCGGAACAAGATTGAATCGTTTGATAACAACGACGTGTTTATCGGTAAACATGAAATCGCTATCGGGAACATGTATCGCGATGAGTTCTTTCAAACGCTTATGGGGAAAAGTAGTAATTGACGATTTAAGAACATTGAAGAATTTCGGGAATGCTGTTTATCCATAAAAGGAGCGAGCGAATCGTTGCCTTTTCTCGGTCATAATATTTTGGTCTTTAAAGTTATGGACAAAATGTTTTGCTATATCCCATTGGAACCGAAAGACGGAGTGTCCAAGACTGATTTAAAATGCGATCCGGAAAAGTCTATTGAACTACGAGAGAAATACAACAGGATAACTCAAACTGATTTTAAAACCACTCTTTGGAATTTAGTCACATTAGAAAGCGACGTACCCGACGAGTTGATTATGGAACTGATTCAGCACTCGGTGGACGAAGTGATTAAAAAACTATCCAAACGCAAACAGGAAGAATATTTTTCGCTGAATGAGAGAGCGGATAACAATACAGAACGGTAATATAGAAATTCCGACAATTCTTTTGGGAGAACCCAACGGCAAAGTAATAATCGCCGTTCATGAGGATATGTCCAATAAGGAAGATACGGTTATCCGATTACTGGCAAAGAATTCACTCAGGAAGAATAACTATCAAATTTTAATAAGCAAGCATTCCGGTATCAAAATCTTCATATTTAGATTCCCAGTAATAATTAGGGTAA
>DAIPZX010000137.1:0-6165 GCA_036781995.1 Massilibacteroides sp.
TGACAGGACTGTCTGACATTTTGACTTATTTTACCGCCAACCTTAAGGTTGCTCAGTGGCTACCTTAGTTACTTCGGTTGTTATTTTTTGGTTTTCTTTATCAAAACCAACCACAATCGTGTCTCCTTCGCTTACCGAAGCCCGTATGATCATTTCTGCCATTTCGTCTTCCAGGTATTTTTGAATAGCCCGTTTCAGCGGACGCGCGCCGAATTGTACGTCATATCCCTTGGAGGCAACAAAATCTTTCGCGTCATCCGTCAGCTGAAGCGTATAGCCCATTTGAGATACTCGCTTATACAGACCGGCCAGTTCAATATCAATGATCTTATGAATGGCTTCTTTGTCAAGCTGGTCAAACATGATTATGTCATCTATACGATTCAGAAACTCAGGAGCAAAAGCCTTGTTTAATGCTTTTTGAATAACACTGCGTGAGAAATCCTTATCTACCTCTTCTCCTCCCTGTATGCTGAATCCTACGCCGCGACCGAAGTCTTTCAACTGACGCGTACCGATATTGGATGTCAGGATCAGGATCGTATTCTTAAAATCGATGCGTCTGCCAAGACTGTCAGTCAGGCGACCTTCGTCAAGCACCTGCAATAACAGGTTGAATACGTCCGGATGCGCTTTTTCTATCTCATCAAGCAGTACGACTGAGTATGGTTTTCTGCGCACCTTTTCAGTCAGCTGACCTCCTTCTTCATAGCCCACATATCCCGGAGGAGCTCCGATCAGGCGTGAAACCGCAAATTTTTCCAGATATTCACTCATGTCAATACGAATTAGTGAATCGGCAGAGTCAAACAGATATTCAGCCAGTTTCTTCGCCAAATGGGTTTTGCCCACTCCGGTAGGTCCAAGAAACATAAATGTTCCGATTGGTTTGTTCGGATCTTTCAATCCTACCCGGTTTCTCTGGATTGCTTTTACGATCTTTTGCACCGCTTCGTCTTGTCCGACCACTTTCTGTTTCAGGACTTCTGCCATTTCGAGCAGTTTCAGGTTTTCGGCTTTTGCGATACGCTGTACCGGTACGCCGGACATCATGGCTACTACTTCCGCCACTTTTTCTTCATCTACCGTCTCGCGATGTTCCTGCAATTCACGTTCCCATTTTGATTTTTCAGCTTCAAGCTGACGCAAAAAATGCCGTTCCTTATCCCGAAAGCTGGCAGCCAGTTCAAAGTTCTGCGATTTAACGGCAGCAATCTTTTCCTGTTTTGTTTCCTCTATCTTTTCTTCCAGTTCTTCGATTCCTTTCGGAACGGTTATATTAGATATATGTACGCGCGAGCCCGCTTCGTCTAATGCGTCAATCGCCTTGTCCGGGAAGTTGCGGTCGCTGATGTAGCGTTCTGTTAGTTTTACACAAGCCTGCAAAGCATCGTCTGTATAGATTACATTGTGATGTTCTTCATACCGCTCTTTGATGTTCTGAAGAATCTGTAAGGTTTCTTCAGCGGTGGTCGGGTCTACAATCACTTTCTGGAAACGGCGTTCCAAAGCCCCGTCCTTTTCAATGTTTTTACGGTACTCATCTAATGTAGTTGCTCCGATGCATTGGATTTCTCCACGGGCAAGCGCCGGTTTGAGCATGTTGGCGGCATCCATAGAGCCGGAAGCCGATCCCGCTCCTACAATCGTGTGTATTTCATCAATAAAGAGAATGATATGCGGATTCTTGGACAATTCATTCAGGATTGCCTTGATTCTTTCTTCAAACTGCCCACGGTATTTTGTGCCGGCAACGATAGACGCCATATCTAAGCTGACAACCCGTTTGTCGAAAAGGATACGGGATACTTTACGTTGCACAATGCGTAGTGCTAATCCTTCCACTATGGCAGACTTTCCTACGCCGGGTTCGCCAATCAATACGGGGTTGTTTTTTTTGCGGCGGCTCAATATCTGGGCGAGACGTTCAATTTCTTTCTCACGTCCCACAATCGGGTCGAGCCTGTTTTCAGACGCTGCCCGTGTCATGTCTGTTCCGAAATTATCCAGAACAGGCGTGTCATTTGAAGATTTGCCTTGTGCGGAAGCGCCCGACTGAGACTGCGGTTGGGATGATTCTTTACGGGAGGAAAAGTTATCTTCCTCGTCTTCGTCTTCATCATCGGTATATCCGCCGCTGATTTCGTTTAAGTCATCCTCCCTCTCCAAATGCCCCATGGTTGTTCCCATAGCCAGATTGTTAAACAGATCACGATAGAAAACACCATATCCGTTTAATACCCGGGCGGCCACGTTGAACTGTTCCTTCAGAATGGCGAGAAGTAAATGTTCTGCATCGGTGTGTTCGCTCTTGAACATGCGTGATTCCAGCATACTCATTCTAAGTACGCGTTCAGACGTTTTGCTAATTACAATCTCATTGCGGATAAGCGTATCGGCATCTATTGTGTTTTTAATTTCCTCTTCGATTTGTTTTTTTATAGCGGATATATTTATATTCAATTCCTCTAACGCTTCAATCGCTCTCCCTGTTCCATCTCGCAAGATACCCAGCATGAGATGTTCCGGACCGATATAGCTGTTCTGAAGTCTAACGGCTTCTTCCCTGCTATACTCTATCACATCTATCACCCTTTTGGTGTAATTATTCTTCATAGCGTTTATTATTATATATGTAATACAATACAAATTTAGTAAACTAATACTTAGTTCTATCAAAATCCATGCCATTAATATTTGAACGGTTGATAGGCTGGATTTATGAGCCTTGTCTTTTTGTCGGTTTTTTAATAAGTTTTCCAGGCAACGGCATACTTTTTATTTCGCTTTTTAGCTCGTTCGCTCGGCATGAAAATATGGCGTAACAACTCCTCCATAGAGAAAGAATAACCAATACCTCCCAATATCACACCTTTGGATTGTCCGTCTTTTACAATCGGGTCCAGTACTCCCGAGTGAGCCGTAATATAAATGCCTTTGGTACCTATCGGAATCTGTTTCATGCTGATGTAATCTTTCGGAGGAGCCACATAAACAAAACTTCCCCGGGCAATACTATCCGGTAGTGTGAGCCGGATGATGAGGGCGGGAGGCAGGTCGGACAAATCTATGATCCGGTATTCTTCGTCTTCGGGGCGAATAGCTGTAAACTCTTTGGAAATGGGTAGCTGAGAGGACTGTTCTAATAGTTTTGCATTTGGTTTTTCAGCTTCTATCAGCCTGCCTTCTTCTATTGCTTTTTTCACTTCGGGGTTTAATTCCGGTTTGATTCTTCCGGATTTTACTCCTTCAATCCATAGGGAATCTTCTTTGGTCCATTGCGCGTGTAAGCTCACGGTCAAAAGAGTAAGGAGGAGTAAAAATAATAGTTTACGAAGAATCATCATAAATTTTGTATTGTTATGAATCTCAAATATAGTCTTATCTTATTCTTGAATTTTGTTTGAGTTGTTAATAATGCTAAGGTTTAGGTGTTTTTAAGTAAAATTTAGATCAATTCAACTTAGCGTAAACACCGCCTCGTCTTTGCGAGCGCAGCGAAGCAATCCAGTTTGCGCCCCTTCTGGATTGCTTCGTCACTTCGTTCCTCGCAATGACGATGCGGTTTTCCTATTCAACCTACATCCATAGGAAGACGATCCGTTTTAAATGCGGTTGCCCTGGTAATCTTATGCTTAGAACGAAAAACGTAATGCTACACGTATGCCTCCCTTTTTTATGTCCGGATCACTCAGATAATTGAGTCTGCGATAATAATCTACACGCAATATTTTGAATATGTTTTCCAGGCCGAAACTAACTTCCATATAAGGCTGCTTGCCCATTGATCGGACGTCTTCCGGAAAAAGGAAAAGATTATTACTGTAAATCGGATTGTTCTTGTTCGTCAGATTTCCATAGATGCCATTAAAAGAAATTACCTCTCTCAGACGGAGCCAGTTAATACCCGGAATGCGGTTTAGTATCCATCCTTTCAGGTAGTATGTCATGTTTAATGACACGTATTCATCCACCAGAAATTCCATCGGATTCATCATATGGAAAGCTTCGGGCTGTATGGTGACAGACTGGTTGGTGTTAGGCATGATAAGCAGAGGAAGAGGAACCTGATCCCACACTTTGCCGGCTTTGACCTGAGCGTCTATATGTCCGAAAGAAGACAGCCAGATTCGCTTTTCTGCGCTTGCCTCTGTATGATTATACAGATACTCTCCTCCTAAAGATTTGAATCCTAACTGATGAGAAAGTTTGAATACAGGCGCGTCTTTTGAAAGATTAAAGACCGACTCTTTACCTGCGCGTCCGGCATAGGCTCTTTCTCCCGGAGCAAAACGCAATTGCAATCCGACTTCGGATGTTGTTATATCGTTTATCCGGAACAGCTTCCCTTCTTCATCCCGTTGAATATAGTGCAGATCGCCGGCGGCTTCTGTGTTTTGATTTTTATACCAGGATTTGATGGTCAGACCATTCAGCCATTCTTTCTCATATTGAAGTACCGACTTGCGGATGTAATTCATTTTGGTGACAGGAGCTCCCACTTTCCAGGCTACAAATATATTATCCTTGGACGTAAAAAGGAAGTCTTGCCCCGGAGTGTATAAATCATATTCCTGCGTCAAGGATAGATTGTTTACCGGGTTTTCTCCCGGATGATATTTTTTTTCATTGAAACTGTATGTCAAAGTTCCATTATATTTAAACTTCCGGTCATTCATGCCATAAGCCAGATAGCCGCTTGCAAATACGTGCGGATTGAGGTTGGCAGTTGTCATACCTCCGATACGCACGCGAAATCCTTCCAGTTTATTTGAACCCAATATCGTATTCATCGGTCCGAAGTCGAATCGGCTGGTCGTTCTGTCTTTATCCGTAGGGACATAACCGGAGATTAATATTTCCGCTGTCTTGATCAGCACATTAAATGCGGGAACTTTGCGTAATTCGGCTAATAGATCATCGAGCGCGCTTTCTTTCTCTTTTAAAGGAATATGTCTGTTGTTTATCCAGAACGTGTCGGGGCGTGCTTCTGCCATTCGTTCGAAATGGAGTGGACCTAATTGTCTGAATATCGAATCCGGATTGTCTATTTCAAACTTATATTTATCATACGTTCGCAACTGATGCGCGTAAAATTGTTGAGATCCTTTGACGATATAGAAATTGATATAGGTGTTTTCATTATCTACCACCCAGGTGCTGTCGGGCATGCGTTTGAACTCTTGTTCTATACGCAGTTGGTCAACGAAGTTCAGGTTTATTTTCTGCGGAACATTCAATAAGAATTTTTTCAGTGAATAATTTCCATCCAATGTAATATAGAGCCTGCCTGTAAAACCATAACTTTGGCTGTTTACCGGAACAAACGCCAGGTCAACACACTGATCGCCTCCTATATCAAGCGTGTCCATAATAAAGTATTGATAATAGCTTACTGCCAACGTGGAGGAGAGAGGGCTGACGAAGCGGTTTAGCAAAATATTGATGTTGTTGTCGAAGATATTGATGCTTTGGAATATTTCTTCCAGATTGGATGTTATACCTCCTTCGTCAATGCTTTCGTCTATTCCCTGAAGGCGTTTCCCTTTCACAAAGGTTTTAGTCGTTTTGGGGTCTTTGCGATAGTAAATATCAGACAGCGTTTCTCTGACAGACACAGTTAATATGGGTTTGCCATTAAATTCGGAGGTGTCAATGTAGTTCTTGATGAACTTTAGTTTCCTCATAATGGCATTCTTTTCAAAGTCGGGATTAAAATTATCAAAGGCAATGCTTAGCTTTTCGTAAGCTTCAGTCTGATATTGGTCTTTCGATTCGATCCGGTTTTCGTCCTTGTGTTCGATCACCTTTTTGATTAGTTCTACGGCGGGATTGTCTTTGCGGGAGTATCGTTCTCTTTTGCCTTTAACGACAACTTCACTTATCTGGTAAGACGAGGACGACATTAATATTTCCAACCCATCGTTTCTCCTTCCGGGTTTCAGGGTAATTGTTTTTGTGTCATATCCTAATGAACTGACGGAAAGTTGTGTTAGTCCATTGGTGTTTTGCAGGGAAAATTTCCCAAAATCATCTGTCATGGCTCCGATTGTAGAGTTCTCGAAAATGACAGACACGTAAGATAATGCTTCTCCTGTTATTGAATCTTTTACAATACCAGTTGCAGAGGTAATACTTTGACCATAAACAAATGACGTCCCGGTT
>DAIPZX010000138.1:0-6146 GCA_036781995.1 Massilibacteroides sp.
TCAGATACTATTGAAAATATACAAATATGAAAACACAGCCTCGTATTCTTTTACTGCTACTTCTGTCCTTATTGTTCACAACAGCCGGACAATTATTTGCAAAAGGGTCTATTGCAGACGAAATACCTATCCGTTTTTCGGATGCCAAAGAAAGGGAGACACTCCGGACGATTACGCCCGCTATTCTTCGTTCTGAAATTATCAAAGGACCCCAATCCGTTCCTTCTGCCCACGCCTCTACTCTTGTAGAAACTAAAGACGGGATGCTTGCCGCTTGGTTTGGCGGGACTCACGAAAGACATCCGGATGTATGCATTTACACTTCCAGACTAAAAAATGGCGCATGGAGTGAGCCCGCTCTTGTTGCTGACGGCGTACAAAACGAATCCCTCCGGTTTCCTTGCTGGAATCCGGTTCTGTTTAAACGAGACAATGGAGATTTGATCCTTTATTATAAGGTAGGTCCAAGTCCCAGCACCTGGTGGGGTAAATATAAAATATCCCAAGACGAAGGAAAAACCTGGTCTGATATGGAAGTTATTCCCCGCGCCTGTGTAGGTCCGATCAAGAATAAACCCGTTATCATTCCCGGGAAGAAAATACTTTATCCCACAAGCATCGAAATTCCCGGTAAATGGGATGTATACATGGAAATGTCTGATCAAGATATGACAAACTGGGAAAAGATAGAGATTGACAATAACGGCTTTGATGCAATTCAACCATCCGTGCTATTTCATAAAGACGGTTCATTGCAGATACTTTGTCGTTCCAAGAACAAGAGGGTAGTAGAATCCTGGTCAAAAGACAACGGCAAAACATGGTCTAAGCTTATGGCAACAGAGCTTCCGAATAATAATTCGGGAACAGACGCTGTCACGCTAACCAATGGTATACATTTAATTATCTACAACCCGATTACGGAAGGGAGAAACAAACTGGCTATTGCAGGTTCGTATGATGGAAAGATATGGGAGACATTGATTATCTTAGAAGATCAACCTACAGGAGAATTCAGTTATCCCGCTATTATACAAGACCGGGAAGGTAACGTTCATGCGACTTACACCTATAACCGGGAAAATATAAAATATGTACAACTAAAATTCGAATAACTTGAAATCAAAACGTGTATCCATAAAAGATATTGCGAGAGAGGTAGGCGTATCCAACGCAACAGTCTCTCTGGTTCTGAATGGAAAAGAAAAAGAAGGACGCATCAGAAAGGAAGTGGCAGAAAAAGTACTCCTGGCTGCGAAAGAATTAAACTATGAACCAAACAACTTTGCCAGAGGCTTAAGAATGGGACGTTCAAACACGATCGGTTTAATTTTAGCGGATATTTCGAATAGCTTTTTTGCCAATATCGCCTTTTATGTTCAGGAGTATGCAGAAGAATATGGATATTCTGTCATAATCACGAACACCAATGAATCCGGCGAGAAAATGAACAAAATGATCAATGTACTTAAAAGCAGACAAGTGGATGGTTTCCTTATTGTACCTACAGAAGACGGTGAGGAATACATTCGCGAACTATCCGACACTAAAGTTCCGCTTGTTTTGTTGGATCGTTTTTTTCCACATTTGCCGATCAGCCATATTGTTGTTAATAACTATCATACCTCCTTCGATGCAGCTAATATGCTGTTAGAATCCGGTTGTAAAAACATAGGGCTCATCATTTATGACAATCAACTGCCTCATATGCAGGATCGGGAAAAAGGATACAAAGAAGCATTAACAAAAAAAGACAGCTATCATCCGGCACTGACAAAAAAGATAACCTACAGTAATATTGAACAGGATATTGCAAATGCAATAGAGGAATTATTGAAAGAAAACCCTAAAGTAGACGGATTATTCTTTGCCTCAAACAGCATATCTGTCATCGGGATAAAACAATTACTAAAGCTTGGCATACGCATTCCGGAAGATATCCAAGTGGTGTGCTTTGATAAAAATGAAGCTTTTGATTTTACCCCGTTCCATATCCCCTACGTGCAACAGCCTATTCAGGAAATGAGTAGAAAGAGTGTAGAGGTACTTATGCAGCAAATTAAAGAGCCTGACACAATACCAACAACAATAGAAATGTTTGCCAGTTTGTCTAACATTTCAGAAATAAACAAATCAAAATAATGAAAAAGTCTTTATATGGTATCATACCACCATTAGTTACCCCGTTAATTGATAATGACCACATAGATATTGAAGGTCTCGAACGGCTTATTGAACATGTTATTGCAGGAGGAGTACATGGCATCTTTATACTCGGCACAACAGGTGAGGCACAAAGCCTGAGTTTCTCTCTCAGAACCGAAATGATCAAACAAACCGCCCGGATATTAAAAGGAAGACTCCCGTTGTTAGTCGGTATTTCAGACACATCGATTGTAGAGAGTATCAATTTGGCTAAAACAGCAGCTGAGTTCGGAGCCGATGCTTTGGTTTCCGCTCCTCCTTACTATTTTGCTACGGGACAACCCGAACTGGCAGAGTTTTACGAGAGTCTCATCCCTGAGTTAGCCCTGCCTGTATTCCTCTATAATATGCCGACTCACACCAAAGTCTCTTTCGCTCCCTCAACGATACGAAGGATTGCACAAAATCCCAAAGTAATCGGATTTAAGGATAGCTCTGCCAATGGTGCTTACTTTCAGGCTGTCATGCATGAAATGAGAGATCATGAGCATTTTTCCATCTTCGTAGGACCAGAAGAAATGACTGCCGAGGTTGTTTTGCTCGGAGCAAACGGAGGGGTAAACGGAGGAGCGAATATGTTTCCCAAACTCTATGTCGATCTTTTCAATGCAGCCCGCGATAAAGACATTGAGCGTGTCCGCTTCCTGCATAACAAAGTAATGCAGATCAGTGCTTCTGTTTATAACATCGGCAGTTTCGGATCCAGTTATCTGAAAGGGGTTAAATGCACATTGTCACTACTTGGAATATGCAATGATTTCTTAGCTTCTCCTTTCAATAAGTTTGGCGATGATCACCGCGAAAAAATAAAAAAGGCGTTAAACACCTTAGATTTGAACTATTGACATAAAGTATAAACCTCAAAAAAAGAAAGCCATGAATACGAATTATCCAACGATCGGTATCCGTCCGATTATTGACGGGCGCAGAAAAGGGATCAGAGAATCTCTGGAAGAAACGACAATGAATCTGGCTAAAAGTGTAGCCCAACTCTATACAAGCACATTGAAATATCCGGACGGCACACCCGTCAAATGTATTATAGCAGACACCTGTATTGGCGGTGTAAAAGAAGCGGCCGACTGCGCTGCCAAATTTGAGCAAGAAAACGTAGGAGTCAGCCTTTCCGTCACCCCTTGCTGGTGCTATGGATCGGAAACAATCGATATGAACCCGCTTATCCCGAAAGCAATCTGGGGATTTAACGGAACAGAACGTCCGGGCGCGGTCTATCTGGCGGCAGCCTTAGCCGCACATACACAAAAAGGACTTCCATGCTTCGGCATTTATGGTAGAGATGTGCAGGATATGAACACGGCGGAAATACCGGCAGACGTGAAAGAAAAGCTCTTACGCTTTGCTAAAGCCGGATTGGCTGTCGCGTTAATGCGCGGAAAATCTTATTTGGCCATTGGTTCCGTTTCCATGGGAATAGGCGGTTCGATTGTGAATCCGGAGTTCTTGCAGGAGTATCTGGGCATGCGCGCGGAGTATGTCGACTGTTCTGAAATAAGCCGCCGCATTCAATATGAAATTTACGATAAAGAAGAATACCGGAAAGCGCTTGAGTGGACGCATAAAAACTGCATGCCCAACGAAGGCGAAGATCACAATCCGGATCATTTGCGTAAAAACAGAGAAGAGAAAGATAAGGACTGGGAATTTGTTGTTAAGATGACGCTTATCATGCGCGACCTGTTAATCGGCAACCCGAAACTGGCAGAGATGGATTATAAAGAAGAAGCGATGGGTCATAATGCCATCTGCGGAGGTTTCCAGGGACAACGTCAATGGACAGACTTCCTTCCAAACGGCGATTTCTCCGAAGCTATACTCAACTCTTCATTCGACTGGAACGGTATACGCAAGCCTTTCACTTTCGCGACAGAGAATGATCATTTGAACGGCATAAGCATGCTTTTCAATCAACTGCTGACCAATACTTCACAGCTATTCGCCGATGTGCGTACTTATTGGAGCCCCGAAGCGATCGAACGGATAAGCGGATGGAAGCCGGATGGCGTATTGAAAGACGGCGCTATCCACCTGATCAATTCCGGCTCTTGTACTCTCGATGGAACAGGACAACAGACACAAGACGGCCAACCGGTTATGAAGCCGTTTTGGGAAATTACGGAAAATGAAGTCGACCAAATGCTGGAAGCGACCCAATGGCATCCCGCCAGTCTGGAATATTTCCGGGGTGGAGGCTATTCATCCAAGTTCTTGACGAAAGCCGGTATGCCGGTCACGATGTGCCGCCTGAATCTGGTGAAAGGACTTGGCCCTGTTCTTCAATTAGCAGAAGGATGGACAGCCACATTCCCCGACCAGGTATTCAACCTGATAGACAAGCGGACAGACAAGACCTGGCCTTCCACCTTCTTTGTACCCCGTATTACAGGCGAAGGCAGATTCAAAGACGTTTACTCGGTGATGAACTATTGGGGAGCCAATCACGGCGCCATCAGCTACGGACATATCGGTCTTGACCTGATCGCCTTGGCATCCATGCTCCGGATTCCGGTTTGCATGCACAATGTGGAAGAAAATGAACTATTCCGTCCGTCTGCATGGAACGCGTTCGGATCCGACACTGAAGGAGCAGACTACCGGGCATGTAACACGTATGGTCCAATCTACAAATAACCGGATGATGAAGGCAGAAAAAAAAACCTATCCCTGGGCAGTTGTTGCCATGCTTTGGTTTGTCGCTCTACTTAACTATTTAGACAGACAAATGCTGGCAACAATGAAGCCCGCGATGATGGAGGATATTTCAGAATTAGTATCGGCGGCAAACTTCGGACGTCTGATGGCTGTATTCCTTTGGATATACGCTTTTATGAGTCCGCTTTCCGGAGTGATCGCCGACAGGCTGAACCGTAAATGGTTGATCGTCGGGAGTCTTTTCGTGTGGTCAACAGTAACACTATTGATGGGTCATTCCACCTCTTTTAACCAATTATATATTCTCCGGGCTATCATGGGTATAAGTGAAGCGTTTTATATTCCTGCCGCACTTGCCCTTATAGCAGATTATCATCAGGGGAAAACCCGTTCTCTGGCTATCGGGATACATACCACAGGCATTTATCTCGGTCAGGCATTGGGAGGATTTGGAGCAACAATTGCCGGTAATTTCTCCTGGCAATTGACCTTCCAGTCGTTTGGTATTGTGGGAGTAGCTTACGCCCTGCTATTAATCCTCTTTTTGAAAGAAAATAAAACCTATACAATAGACAAAACGACCAAGCTGACTGTCAAACAGGAAATTTCGGCTACGTTCAAAGGGCTGGGAATGCTTTTGGGAAACATCTCGTTCTGGGTGTTGCTGTTCTATTTCTCAGCTCCGAGTCTGCCGGGTTGGGCAACGAAAAACTGGGCGCCTACCCTCTTTTCCGAAACCCTCAAGCTCGACATGACGCATGCAGGTCCTTTGGCGACCATTACCATTGCCATGGCATCGTTTGCAGGCGTACTTATCGGAGGAGTCTTGTCTGACCGATGGGTACAAAAAAACCTGAAAGGACGTATTTACACCGGTGTGATCGGGCTGTCATTGACCATCCCCGCCCTGTTCCTTTTAGGTTATGGAACAGGATTTGTCTCTGTTCTTTGTGGAGCCTTATGCTTCGGATTGGGTTTTGGCATATTTGATGTCAACAACATGCCGATCCTTTGTCAGTTCGTTTCGCCGCGCTACCGGGCAACCGGTTACGGACTAATGAATCTGGCAGGCATATCAGCAGGTGCATTTATCACCAACTTCCTCGGCCAGTCAATCGATGATGGCAACCTGGGAAGAGATTTCGTTCTCCTCTCCGGAGTGGTGTTAATCGCGATTATATTCCAGCTCACCCTGTTGAAGCCTAAGACAATTAATATGACGGATTAAGAAGCTGTTTTGAATTTTAGAAATCCCGGGTAGACCGGATAAA
>DAIPZX010000139.1:0-6122 GCA_036781995.1 Massilibacteroides sp.
CTACCTGATTCCAAATTATACTTAATAAAATTAGTAGAGAATAAATTCAAAACAGATTCTTAGCCAATTCCCATTTTAACACGAAATAAGCTGATTTTCTATCAACATGCTATTTTCTTATTCAGCCCGGATTTGCCGACAAGCACAAACACCGCATCGTAACTCTGAATCTAAGATATATGCATAAAAGCATAAATCAAAGGTGGACAAGCTGATTTAGTTATCTATTTTTCTCTATTTTATCAACCAGCAATTTTAAATGATTGCCTTGATTGAGGAGGTTCAATACGAATGGAATTTTTCCAACTGTCTATTTTATCATATACTTCCTGATAGCAATCATCATCCTCATAATCGTTGTAACTTTCTCCTAACACACTTTCAACTTCCAATGTATCTGTGTTAAGAAAACAAATCATGCCCATATCGATTTCTTCGGCAATGCTTTTAATTAATTCTTTTGGGCATTTTGAAAAATCCATCATGTAATCTAAATTTGTTTTAAATACATATTTACCTCATCAATATTAAAGACTCCGGCATCCCATGCTTCACCTTCGTCCATGCCGATCCATTCACGGTATTCGTCTGCCTCTTCACTTTCAGGCTTCGTGGCAATAACGTCTTTCATCTCTTCATATCCGTATATGCCGCCACAGTCTTCCGGAGGACAAGCTCCTTTGCCCGAAAGACAGATAGCCGTCTTTTGCTTGTCGCTACTGTCGCTATTAATAGATTCCAAAGTAATTTCATGCACCCAGTTATCACCAAAATCATAAACATAGAGGAATTTCCGGTATTTATCTTTAAAAATATCGGATAGCTTGATTTTCGATGAGTCTTTTGTATCTGCAAAGAAATCAGGGTCGAAGGAATCATCTTCTGTGGGGATTACGATACGTATATTGCTTTGCCATTCTTTATCCTTGAACTCGAACAAATGACAATTTTCCCAACCAAAAACTGTTTGGATTACATCATGAAATCTGAGAAATGTAAAATTTGCAGGGACAGAAACCTTCCGCCATACAGGAGGCTTGGTTATTCCTTTTATCTGAATTTTGAATTGAAACACCATAATAAATGCTTTTTTCTTCAAAAATACGATATTACTTTAAATCCGCAAGTCACTATGAATAAAAAACAATTCGCGAAATTCAAAACAGCTTCTTGGTCAGCCATCTCCTCACAGGTTCATCATACAGTTTGAGACAAAGGTAAGCCAGTAAGATGTTTCCGAAGAATAAAGCCGCAATGACAGGCCAAGTTTGAGAGAACGCAGGCTGATCACTCCACAACCAATGATAAAATAGGTACATAAAAGGATAATGCACAATATACAATGGGTAAGATATATCTCCCAAGAATTTACAGATTCGGAAAGAAGTCTTATCCGTTGTCTTTCCCGAAGCTCCCAGATAGACTAATAAAGGGAAAATCAGAATTACACAGACCGAATCATAAAGACCATTCATCCAGGGGGATTCTCCATTGCCAATATAGGGCATGGAGAGTAAAAAGATAATTGCCGACGCACAGATCCAAAAAGCGCCTTTCACCTGAACAGGGTTAAAAACACGTGAGATCAACAATCCGGCGGAGAATGAAAACAACACCCGCAAAAGTCCGCCAAGTAAATTATTATCCGCCAATGTCCAACCTACGCCCAAATGTCCATAACCGGACAAATTAAGGACAGCAAATGAAGCCAGACCGATTGCTGCCAGCAACACCAGTCCTTTCAGCGCTTTGGTAGACAGTCGGTGAAGAATCAAAGCGTAGAGTATATTCCCGATATATTCGAAAAATAAAGTCCAACTTGGTCCGTTTAAAGGATACATTTCTCCATTTCCACGTACCTCAGCTCCCGAACCGGGTACAGCCGGAATCAGGAAAAAGTTAAGGAACATAGCCAATAGCAACATCCATACAGTTACTTCGGTTCCATCCCACTTTTCACAGCCTTGCATAGAAAAGGTAATGCCGCCTAAAACAGCTCCCATCACAACCATCGGATGCAAACGGATTAATCTGCGTTTGAAAAAATCTTTCATTTTCATCCTCTTCCAACGATCATCGTAAGCATAACCAATCACAAAACCGGAGAGAATGAAGAAGAAATCGACCGCTAAATAACCATGATTAAAGCGTTGGTCAATAGGACTGGTCGCAAAGCCTTCAAAAACATGATACCAAATAACCATAAGGGCGGCGACTCCTCTCAGTCCGTTCAGTAATTGATAGTGGGGTTTCGTGTCGGCAAATATCGCGGAAGCTTTTTCTTGCATAATTAATTCGTGCATTCTTGATGATTAATAACAAGTGTGTTTCTATATAACAGGTATTACCTGACCGCAATAATTTCTATTTCCACAAGCGCATTTTTAGGAAGCGTCTTGACTGCAACGGCAGAACGTGCCGGGAATGTTTCTTTAAATTGTGTTGCATATACTTCGTTTACGGTACCAAAGTCGCCCATATCTGCAAGAAAAACTGTTACTTTCACTACATCATCAATGGTATAGCCGGCTTCAGCTAATACGGCGTGAATATTTTTAAATGCTTGCTCTGTCTGTCCTTTTACATCCTGTGAGGCAAATTCGCCATTTTCCGGAATAAGTCCTAACTGACCGGAGGCGAAAAGCATATTCCCTGCTTGTATTGCCTGACTATACGGACCAATAGCCGCCGGTGCATTTTTAGTTACAATCACTTTTTTCATACGTGTTTCTTTAATTATTATTAGAATTTAAATGCTGCCGTACTACTTCATAAATCAATATAGAAGAAGCAACGGAGACATTTAGTGAACCGATTGTTCCAAATTGAGGTATTTTCACCATATGGTCTGCAATGCGTAAATTTTCATTAGATACACCCGTATCTTCTGCTCCTACTACAATCGCGACCGGTCCGTCATACGAAACTGCCGTATAAAGTTCTGTAGCTTTCTCTGTTGCCGCAAAAACTTTTACACCACTTGTTTGCAGAAAGCGAATCGCTTCATGTATATTTTTTTCCTTACACACAGGCAATGTATGAAGCGCTCCGGCAGAAGTTTTGATTGCATCGGCATTGACAGTCACGCTTCCTCGTGAAGGAATCACGATTGCATCTACTCCTGCACATTCGCATGTCCGGGCTATTGCACCGAAATTACGAACATCAGTTACCCCATCCAGCAATACTATAAAAGGACTCTTTCCTTGTTCGTAAAGAAAAGGGATTATATCTTCCAACTTCTGATAAGTTACTGACGAAATAAAAGCAATAACTCCCTGATGGTTTTTCCGTGTAATCCGGTCTAATCTTTCGGGCGGCACACGCTGTATAGGAATATCCTTACCTCTTATTGCTTCTAAAAGTTCTTTAGCCAATTCATTCTTCATATCCCTGCGGATAAGTATTTTATCTATTTCCTTATCAGCCTGAACAGCTTCAATAACAGCACGGGTACCAAAGATTAATTCATTTTCCTTCATCTGTTTTATTTCTTTTTATATCATTCAAATCCAAGTAAATCGCGTGCATTGGCTATTGAAGCATCAGTCAGCGTTGCTCCACTCAGCATGCGAGCTATTTCCGTCATCCGTTCATTCTGATCCAGTTTGCGGATCAATGTCATGGTGCGATCGGTTGTATCTTGTTTATAAACATAATAATGACTCTTTCCTTTCGCTGCGATCTGCGGGAGATGCGTAATAGCCAAAACTTGCATATTGGCTCCCAACCGGCACATTATTTCTCCCATCTTATCAGCAATATCTCCGGAGACTCCCGTGTCTACTTCGTCAAAAATAATGGATGGTAAAGCTGTTGATCCCGCAATCATAGCCTTAATGCAAAGCATAAGCCGGGATATTTCGCCTCCTGAAGCAGTTTCGGCAACAGGCTGAAGGCCTCCACTTTTGTTTGCGGAAAAAAGAAAACGAGTTTCATCCATACCATTTACATCCGGGTCCTTTCGCGCCATCAGTTCAACGGAGAAGCGCACATTAGGCATACCTAATGGAACAATCATTTCTACTAATTTGCGGGATATTATTTCGGCCGCTTTCATTCTTGCATCATGTAGTTTTTCCGCAAGCGAAAGAACAGTTGCGTATTGGGTCTTGATTTTGCTCTCAAGTTCTGCTATTTGTTCATCAAAAGACTCTATATCCAACAATTGTTTACGGTAGTTTTCCTGTAATTCAATCAGTTCATCCAGTGAAGAAACACGATGTTTTTGCTCTAATGAGTAAAATAAATTCAAACGCTCATTAACACAATCCATCCGTTCCGAATTATATTCTATGTTCTCTTGCTGTCCCTCGGCATCTGCGGCCAAATCAAGCAGATCAATATAGGCAGATCGCAATCGTTCTTCTATTTCTTTTGCCTTCGGGTAAACACGTTCAAAAGAAGCAACCAGGGAAATCGAATCTTTCAGTCCGCAAACGATACTTTGTTCGTCTCCATTCAGCAATTCATGCAGTTTGTATAATGTATTTTTAATTTCTTCTGCATGCATTAAAAGGGTTTGTTCGTTTTCAAGATCCTCTTGTTCACCAGCCTGAAAATTCGCTTCATCCAATTGCTCAACCTGAAAACGGATATAATCTTCTTCTTGCTTAGCCTGTGTAGCTTTTTCCGTTAATTCTTTTGATCTTTCACGCAACTGTGTATAAACCGAAAATTCTTTATGATATTGCGACAAAAGCAGTTTGTTATCCGCCATGATATCTACAACACGCAACTGGAAAAGGGTATCCCCCAACAATAAGTTCTGATGCTGCGAATGGATATCAATCAGGTAGGCGCCAAGTTCTTTCATCACCGAAAGAGAAACCGGTGAATCATTCACAAATGCACGTGACTTCCCTGAAACATACAATTCTCTTCTGAAAATACAAATAGCGGGATCAAATTCCAGATCATTTTTCTGAAAGAAGAAAGCTAAATCGTATTTGGCAATATCGAAAACAGCTTCTATCGTGCATTTATCTGCTCCGTCCTTAATGCTTTTACCATCCGCACGTTGCCCCAAAACAAGCGCCAAAGCTCCCAGAATAATAGACTTTCCCGCACCTGTTTCGCCGGTAATAACAGAAAAATCATCATCAAAATCTATATCAAGATTATCAATCAATACAAAGTTTTGTATAAGTAATGACTTCAACATACGTTCAGGTTATTTCTTTAAAGGCTCTAATTTCATTGATTCTGCAGGATAAAGATCTGAAAGGATTTTATAACCTTCCTGCTTTTCCTGCATCGTTGCTTTAGAATATAGCGCAACCAATTCTTCCAGTTTTGCATCCGAAAAGACAGACAATAGTACAGATGAAGGTCGGCTACTTTTAAGTTCTGTCAAAGCAGGTAATGAGGAAATAATTGTTGCACGACCGCGATCTACATTAGCCGCCATTTCATCCAATCCTTTTCTATGGTATGTATACCACATATTACGGAATCCCTCACCGGCATTTTCAGTCAGAGCTGTAGCTAAGGCATGCCTGTTTCGTTGGCTTTCAAAAGGTTTCCAGCCATTCCAGGAAGCCTCGGATTGCGCGAGAGTGACAATCTGCATCGCTTGCTGAAAAAACGCGCTTCCTCCTAATGGAGAGAAACTATCGAAATCCAATCCAAGTATAAGATATATGTAAAAGACAAGGGTAGCTGTCAGATTATTTTCCAGTGTGTTTTCGGTATACTCCAACTGTTCAAATTCCACATAATTGAAATCTAATTGTGTGTCACGGAAATTCAGAAGCGCGGTCACATAAGAAGAGTTATAAACCGGACGTCGTGCCAACACCACTATCTCAGCTTTGAAACTATCATCCGAAGGACGTTCTTTGATTGTTATATTCATCGTACAGTCAATACGCTCATTCACACCAAAAGTGGCATCTGTCCATTTTCTATTATTCACAAACTCGGTCAATGCGTTTTGCAAAGTAGTAAAAACCTGTTTGCTGGAACCCTGTATCTGATCACTATTTATAGTTACCCGGGCATTAATTTCCTGCGCCTTCACTGAACAGCCAAGGCAAAGCAAGAAGATCGGAATCATAATTTTTAAAACCTTCATAATAACCATGTCGCCAATTTATCTACAATATCAGATGCAACCTCTT
>DAIPZX010000140.1:0-6113 GCA_036781995.1 Massilibacteroides sp.
ATCTTTAACTTTTGCTTCGTTAACTAATTCCTGTATACCCAAGAAACCTACCCTATAGGCACTTGCCGATTCCAGTCCCTGAATAGTTGCTGCTTCATCATATGGAGTTTCTGATTTTTCTCTGTTGTAAACTTTGAATACATATACACCATTTTGTCCGGCTATAGGAGCGCTTAACTCTCCTTCTTTTGCAGCAGAGATATAAGCATTCAATTTCGGCTCAACACCTATGCTGGCAATACGTTGAGTTCCAAAATTAACGAATTTAACAGAATCAACTGCTCCACCCATTACACCTGCATAAGCTTCCAATGAAGTCAGATTCTTTGATATCAGATTTTGAACAATTTGTTCACCTTTCTTTTGTCTTATCAATTCAGATCTCAAAGAAGCCGAAACCGATTGCAAAGAACTATATCCTTCTTTAATTTTGCCCTGAACAGCAGCCACAACAAATTTGTTGTCACATTCAAAGATTTCAGAAATCTGACCTTTATTATGTTCAAACGCCCAACGAATAACAGGACGGGAGTTTTGTATAAAACCGATTGTCTGGTCTTGTGCTGTTACAGTAACGTTGGAAACAAGATTATATCCGGCTTCCTTCGCTGCATCATCCAGTTTATCCATATTGTTGTTTTTAGCAACAAACTGATTCAGTTCATTATAAATATTGCTGTATGTTTTAGAGCTGGGAGATACATTCAATACGACAATAGCAACTTTGTATTTTTCAACATTAGCCGTCTTCTCTGTTACTTTCACAAGGTGTGTGCCATATAAACTTTTCACCAGGGCAACTTCGTTCAAAGGAGTAGAGAAAATCGTATTTTTAAATTCTTCATTCAGTCCGTTTAATGCAGTAAGTTCAGTAAACCAACCCAACTCGCCACCTTGTTCTGCCGTTTGATCCACTGAGAATTCTTTTGCCAATTCAGCAAAATCAGCTCCACCTTTCAATACATTCTTCAAACTATCAGCACGTGCTGCAATAACGGCATCGGTAGCGCCGGCAAGCATAATATGACTAACCTTTACGGAGTCCGGCGCAACAGTCTTAGCAACCAACTTCATTAAACGATGTGAATCATTCTGGAATGACGGGGTAGAAACAGCTCCAACTTCAGATGTCGTCACAAAAAGTTTAGCATCAGCATCCAACGCTCCATTGCTGACAAAAGCATCCATATAAGGAACCTCTGAAGATTCGTTTACAATATCAGCTATATTTTCAGAAGCAACTAATTCTTCACGGATTTTTTCTATTTCAGTTTTAAACTTACCATAATCTTCCGGACTTGGCAGGATGTCTACAGACAAATACTTTATCACGCGTCCTTCAGACTGTTTAAACTGGTCTTTACGCTGTTCGTACAATTTCTTCAATTCACTGTCGGCAACGGTTATTGTTGAATCGGGAATAGTTGAATAAGATTGCATTGCATAAACGATGTCTGAATTTTCGGCAGAAGAATTATATACATCCTGGGCATCTATTGTATTAGCAGAAACAGCTTTGCTTAATAAGGCGCTGTATTTACCGGTTAGAGCCTGTTGTTTTATATTTTTCTCCCAAAACAACCAGAAATTTCTGGCTTGTAACAACTGAGCTTGTTGATCTACGGGATAAGAAGTAATATTATCATCGTTGATTGTCTTCAAAAAGTTCAACAAAGCCAGTTTGTCAAACATGCCTGTTTCCGGATTACGGAACATAGGCATTTGCTGAATCATAGGAGATATATTCTCTCCTTGTATCAAATCAAATAATTCTTCCGATGTAACGGTTAAACCCAATGCGGAGGCAGCTTCATCAAGAACGACTTCCTGCACCATAGACTCAAATACAGACTGGCGAATCTGTGTCATCAGCTCTTCAGCAACACTACTTGTTCCTGTCTGCATTTTATACACTTCTGCCATTTCGTCTACTCGCGCCTGATAATCATGAATACTGATTACTTCTCCGTTAATTTCGGCAATTTTTTCTTGTGATTGTCTAAAAAAGGTTGATCCGGAATTTAAGAAGTCTCCAATAATGAAGGCGAACAAAGCCACTCCAACAACAGCAACCAAAAGTCCAGCTTTGTTTCTAATTTTTTCAAGCGTAGCCATTTAAATTATTTGTTTTTTAAATTTATATTCTTCATTTTAAGGGCACGAAGATACAAAAAAAAGGATTTATTATATCTTTTATTGCATTTTTTTTAGTCCGGAACCTTTTCTAAAGGCAAAACAGCTATCGAATCAGCAGAAGTTGCGACCGTATCCGCCGGTTGCGTATCTTTCATCGGAAAAGAACCCTGAGAATTAAACACTTCATATTTAGTCATACTCATATTTGATTCAAAGCCGATTCCTGTAATTATTTTATCAGCTTGTTCGATACGGATATATTTATCAGAATAAACTCTATCCTCTTTTTGATTCATAAAAAGTTGTTCTGTATTAAATTTTTCTCCTTTCAAACTGAGATATTCTACATTACCAACAAGTTCCCATAATTCTTTCTTTGTATAAAAATAAACCGTATCAGCTTCTATACTCGCATCTTTGTTCAGCAAAGAGTCAAAACGTTCTAAATAACCACCTTTGGGAAAGAGATAATAAGGTTCGGCTGCTTTATCATAAACATACCACTCTTCTGCTATCACCTTGTAGCGGATAACACCCGAATCTGAAATAAGTTCCGTTATATCCGTCGCTTTCATGGTATAAGTAGTTTCCGGGTCAAAGGCAACCTCTATAACTTCTGCTTTTTCATTCCCGCAAGAAGCCAATAATAAAACAAGCATAACAACTACATTAAAAGTAGTTGTTATGCCCTTGATATGATTCGTTTTACAAAGAAAACGCATTCCGGTTTCTTTAATATTATCTAACAGTAGTACGTTCGCCGATCCAGCCGCCGATTGTTATTGCTTTTCCTTTTTCCAGTTCCGGGTGCATAAACACATCTTCCGTAGATGGGAAGTGCGCGCGATAAGCAGCGATCTGTGAAGAAGCTTCTTCTGCGCAAGAAGGATCAACCTGTCTTGCTTTTTCAAACTTATCAACAGCAGCATAATAAACTGTTTTTCTCAACACAGGGTCGTTTGGATAAATGGAATTCGCCGTTGCAGCATACATTTTACCAATCAGGATATAAGCATTACCGTAGTTAGGATTAGCTTCCAGGGCTTTCAAGCAGTATTGTCTTGCTTTCGTATAGCTGTTTTGTTCAAAGCTCAACAGCGCGATCATATAATAATCATCAGCTATAGATGCCGGGTCTGTTTCTAATTTTGCTGCTTCTTCAAAGAAATCAAGCGCAGTAGCATAGTCTTTTTTCTTAACCGCCTGTCTTCCCAAACCTACGGCAGATTCTGCTGTCGGTTCTTTGGCATGAACATAACCAGAGGCGGCAAAATAAACTTCGATTTCCTGGCAACGTACTCTACGCAATAAAGAAATCGTTTCTTTCAGGAAAGCCAGATCTTCTTTATTTTGTTCCACTTTATCGCCATACAACGTTTGCAACAATTCGCAATCAGCAGCGCCACTTCCGGCAAAACTCTGATCTATACTGCCCTTAAATGCAGTCAGCGCAGTTACGTCTTTTTCATTATTTGCAGCTTTTGCTTCAGCTAATTGCGAATCCAGAATAGAAGATGCCTTCAAGTAATTCTCTACAAATTCACCTTTCTTTTCAGCGTCAGCTATCAAACGTTGATGTGAAGCAAACATGAAAAGGTTGACTGCCAATGGTTCTGTCTTAGCACCATACTCATCAATAACCTCTTTCAACCAGCCATACAGCATATTGAAATCTGCGTTAGGTCCGGCAAGTCTGGCATAATCCTGCGCTTTACGGGAAATAATCCAGTCTTTTCCATAACGGGTATCATTTCCGAAATATTTCACGCGCTGATCATAAACAGCCATTAATTTATCCAGCAATTCGGCTTTCTTTGCAGGATCTTGTTCGTTCATAAACTGCCATTCTACAATACGCACACCGTACAAGTAAATATCTTTAGTTGCGGCCGGACATTCTTCATAAACAATTTTCCAGAACTCATAAGCATCCTTAAAGTTTCCTGCCTTAGCATACGGGGTAAACAAACTGATGTTTGTTATACAACGGATACTGTCTTCTCCTGAACCAAATGGAGTTCCATTATCGACGCCTTTTTGGGCGAAAACACCGGATAAAGACAAAAATAATCCGGTTGCCAATAATACTACTTTCGTTTTCATATCTATTTTTGAGTTTTAATTTTTTGTTTACTTTAACTTGAACTTAAAGAACCATTGCTCATTGAACGTATAATTTACAGTTACTCTGAAATACTGTTCATCAACCATGGAACTCACCTTAGGTTTAACCCTCATATATTCAAATGAAAGATTCAAGAACGAACGGTTATCAATCAGAGGCAATCCAAAACCAATACTTGCCCCATAATCATTATATCCGGACTTAGCTCCCCCAGCTTCATTTGTACTCACCAACTGATAAGAATTGCCATAATGAATACCGGCTCGATATCTCACACGCTTCAAAAAGGAACGTTCCATATACCCGGGAATATACTCAACTCCTCCGGCTACGCGATAATGATTATCAAACAGCCCTTTTTCATCTTCAAAATAAGCTTTTTTCCATTCTTCATAAAGGACATCAACCCCGACTGTCAGCTTGTTTTGCTTCACGTAAGATAACCCCAACCCATAAGAAGCAGGTAAATCAAAAGCCGAATTGGTCAATGTATCAATCGTTGTAATTGCATTCTGGGTATATTCATCTCCTTCTCTGAATGTATTATACACCTTTGTATTCAACTTATTCGAGGGAGAAAAAGCCAACCCCGCTACCACATGCTCTGTTTTACTGAGAGGATGTGTATATTGAACTCCGAAATCAAGCTTTAAATCGTTCACCCTGATTTCCTGTTTCTTCTCTATAGGCAAAGCCGAAGTCGAAGACGGGAAAGTCAATTTACTACTATGGGTAACTGTTCCAAAAAGATAACCGGCATTTAATCCGACTGAAAGACGCTTCTTCCATACATCCATAGACAATCCCAGATAAATATCGTTTAATCCACCCTTACCACTAAAAGTGTTAAGAGATGTTTCTCCCGCTATCCGATCAACATGACTAAAGTCATATCCCACATAAGAATAAGGCAAAACTCCGGCGCTTACAGCCAACCTTTTAGTAATAGGAAACTGCATCGCGATATATTCCACATTACCATTTTTGTTTTTCTGCTTATTGGTTCCGTCATCATACCAGGACATCTGTCCTGAAATGCCAAAATCAAAAAGGAATGTCATTGAATCAACAGCGCTATATGAGGCTGGATTCATGGGATTGATCTGTCTTGAAGATTTGAGCCCAAACCCTAATCCGCCCATAGCTCGCCCTGCACCAAATGACCTGTTAGCCAACTCTCCATAACCATAACGGGTATAAGGGGAATTTGTGTTATTTTGTGCGAACAATGCCAACTGAGTAAACAAAAAGCAGGCTATTATAAATGCCTTATTAATTTTCAACATTATACTCTAAGATTCTATTTAATCCTGTCAACACTAAATTAATGTCTGCAAAGATGGAATTTTTTAACCGTCTTACAAAATAATTCGAATGACCGCCTGTTAAAAAAACCAAAAGAGAAAGTTTTTTCTACAGCGTTCTTCCATGCAGCCGTCCAATCTTTATATATAAGACTCACCGGCTCTCATTTATTTTGGGTGCAAAGAAACAAAAAGTAAATGAATTATGCGCTTTCTTTATACCGAAAAAACATATGCTTTAAAATTTCGAAGAGCTTCAAAAGACAAAAGCACGACCGTCAAAGTATCCCATTTGGTATAGTACGTGCAGCAAGGCAAACGCATTTAAAACCGCCTATGACAGCAAATTGTTAAAATTATCATTTTGATACAATATATCGCGATATAATTTCTTTTTGTATTTTAGCAGATTGTTTAAATATGTTTATTTGCATCGTTTTTATGTAAAAACACGTTTGTTTATGTGAAAAATATGAGATTTTTCACCAAAAAGATAAGAAGCTGTTTTGAATTTATTCTCTACTAATTTTATTAAGTATAATTTGGAA
>DAIPZX010000141.1:0-6112 GCA_036781995.1 Massilibacteroides sp.
ATAAATAATATGCCCCATAACAATAAAATAAAGACAACTATTCGAACAAGAACAGTATATTTACTACTCTTGTCTATCACCCTACTAACAAGCTGTGACATCCCTTACACCATTAAGTTAGATGGAAAATCCAAGTACCGAATACCGACCGAATGCGGACGACTGGAGGTTTCCTGTAAAGGATTAATGGGATATAACTACCGTTTGAAAATAAAAGCAATCGATGGAGAATTCGACATTCACACAGATAGCCTGAAAATATGGGCACATCCGCAAATGGCTTTTTCAGGTGCAGGATTCATAATGGATAAAAACGCGGTTTCAGGATATATCACTTTAAAAAGAAAAGAGGAACTGGAATGTATTTTCTCTACCTTCCCGAAAGATTTCGAAAACTTTGATCCCGAACTATATCAGGTAGTGATACTCCCCTGTAATTTTATCATGTGTAATAACAAGCCGTTGATAAATGATACCATACGAATCAGGTAATTTATAATGAGTTTGTGGGAGAAGTGTAAATAGATTTGATTACAGATGCTTAAATTAGAAACACCAAACGGAGAAAAGACGGTGCTGCTGCATGCCTGTTGCGCGCCTTGTTCATCGGCTATCATTGAATGTCTGTTGCAAAATGATATCCGCCCGACTGTGTTCTATTACAATCCCAATATCTTCCCGAAAGAGGAATATGAAATCCGCAAAGCGGAAAGCTTGCGCTATGTAAAGGCACTCGGTCTCGACTTTGTGGATGCTGATTATAATCATACCGATTGGCGGGAACAGATCAAGGGTCTGGAAAATGAACCGGAGCGTGGTCGGCGATGTGTAAAATGTTTCCTTGTTCGTATGCTCGAAACAGCGCGTTATGCTTCCGAAAACGGATTTACACTCTTTACCACTACCCTCGCCTCTTCACGCTGGAAAAATCTCGACGATATTTTTGCTGCCGGACGTTATGCCGCTGAACAGTTTCCCGGTGTACAACTGTGGGAACAAAACTGGCGCAAAGGCGGACTAAGCGAACGTCGCCTGGAGATTATCACACAATACGACTTCTACAACCAGCAGTACTGCGGATGCGAATTCAGTTTCCGTAAATCCAAATAAGTTTTCCTATATTTGTTCTTACAGACCAAGAAGATACGTTTGAAATGGAAAAGATAAGAACAGGAATTGCATCATACGGTATGTCCGGATCCGTGTTTCATGCCCCTTTTATAGCTAATCACCCGGCATTTGAACTTTATGCGATCGTACAGCGCAGTTCGGATAGTGCGCTGGAAAGATACCCGGACGTAAAGATTATGCGTTCTTACGCTGAACTTTTAGCCGACAAAAGTATCCAATTGGTCATTGTCAATACACCGGACGTAACGCATTACGACTTTGTTAAGCAAGCCCTACAAGCCAATAAGCACGTTGTCGTAGAGAAACCGTTTGTCTTCACCGTTCGTGAGGGAGAAGAGTTGATCGCACTTGCCAAAAACCGTAACCGTATGCTTTGCGTCTACCAGAACAGACGTTGGGATGGTGATTTCCTGACCGTAAAACAGGTCATCGATTCGGGCTCTTTAGGCCGGGTAGTTGAGTTTCAGTCTGCCTACCAACGCTACCGTAACTACATACAGCCGGGCACCTGGAAAGAAAAGGCAGACCGCCGCGTAGGTCTCACTTACAATTTAGGTTCTCACATGTTAGATCAGGCGGTAACCCTCTTCGGCGTTCCGCAAGCCGTCTATGCCGACATCGATAAACTACGTGAAGGAACGCAAGTTGACGATTATTATCACATCCAACTGTTCTATCCACAGATAAAAGTTTCCCTCCGGGCAAGCTACCTGATACGTGAAGAAACCCCGCGCTACTACATACACGGTACCCAAGGTTCGTTTATTAAATATGGGCTGGACCCACAGGAAGAAGCTCTGAAAACAGGTCTCTCTCCCACTACACCCAATTGGGGAGCAGATGAGGAAACCACTTTCGGCATACTGAACACAGAACTTAATGGTTTGCACTTCCGGGGTAAGATAGAAACAATCCCCGGCAACTACATGGGCTTTTACGAAGATGTATATCAATCCCTCAAGTCCGGCAAGACACCACAGGCAGATGCTACTGTTGTGCTACCCGTTATCCGCATCATCGAAGCGGCTTTTGAAAGTAATGAGAAGAAGCAAGCCATTACATTGTAAAAGATTAGTTATCTTTGCGCCCGTAAATCAGAGATATAACTAATTAACTATATAATAAATGGCATTACAATGCGGTATAGTAGGTCTTCCTAATGTGGGAAAATCTACTCTTTTCAATTGCCTGTCAAACGCGAAAGCACAATCGGCAAATTTCCCTTTCTGTACAATCGAACCTAATGTAGGAGTAATCACCGTTCCTGATGAACGCCTTAATAAGCTGGCCGAATTAATTAATCCGCAACGCATCGTCCCTACAACAGTAGAAATCGTCGATATCGCCGGCCTTGTAAAAGGAGCCAGTAAAGGGGAAGGTTTGGGAAATAAGTTTCTGGCGAATATCCGCGAAACAGACGCGATACTGCATGTGCTCCGTTGTTTTGACGATGAAAACATAGTTCACGTAGACGGAAATGTAAATCCTGTACGTGATAAAGAAATTATTGACGCAGAACTTCAGATCAAGGATTTGGAAACCGTAGATATGCGTATCTCCAAAGTACAGAAACAAGCGCAGACAGGTGGAGACAAACAAGCCAAACAGGCTTATGACGTGCTTGTCAAGTTCAAAGAAGCGTTGGAACAAGGTAAAAGCGCCCGTACTGTAAGCTTTGATACGAAAGACGAACAAAAAATAGCGCACGAATTATTCCTTCTTACCAACAAGCCTGTGCTCTACGTTTGTAATGTAGACGAGGCCAGTGCTGTAAAAGGGAATAAATACATCGAAGCCGTTCGTGAAGCAGTAAAAGATGAAAACGCCGAAATCCTTATAGTAGCAGCAAAGATAGAAAGTGAAATCGCAGAGTTCGAGACATACGAAGAACGCCAGATGTTCCTTGCAGAAATAGGATTGGAAGAATCCGGAGTAAACAGACTGATTAAGGCTGCTTATAAACTACTGAATCTGGAAACATACCTTACAGCCGGTGTACAGGAAGTACGCGCATGGACTTATCTGAAGGGCAGTAAGGCTCCGCAATGTGCCGGCGTGATTCATACGGACTTTGAAAAAGGATTTATCCGTGCCGAAGTAATCAAATACGATGATTTCATCAAATACGGTTCCGAAGCCGCAGTAAAAGAAGCCGGAAAGATGAGTGTGGAAGGAAAAGAATACATCGTACAAGATGGTGACATTATGCACTTCCGTTTTAATGTGTAAGTCTATAGTTGCAGTTATATAATATAAAATACCATCAATATGACACCTATCAAGTTTGTCCTTTTGCTGCTTTCGTCCATCCCAATGTTAAGTGCCTGTGGAAATACTTCTTCTAAATCAGAAAAGATTACCACATACATCACAACAAATGACAGAAAATTTGATTTGAATAAACAGTTTGTTGACTTTAATAAAGGAAGTAATGATTCTCCCTTAACGATTACACTTGATCCAGCTACGCGTTATCAAACAATGGATGGTTTTGGTGCAGCCGTAACAGGATCATCAAGTTTCAATCTTTTGCAAATGCAAGCCGAAGACAGAAACAAGTTCCTGAAAGAGACTTTCTCTGAAACGGAAGGAATGGGACAAAACTATATCAGAATTGCAATCGGATGTTCGGATTTTTCATTAAGTGAATATACTTGTTGTGATCAGCCCGGTATTGAAAATTTTGCTTTACAAGATGAAGAGAATAATTACGTTATCCCTATCTTAAAAGAAATACTGGCAATTAATCCCAATGTAAAGATCCTAGGTTCGCCATGGACTTGCCCTCCCTGGATGAAAGTGAATAATCTGACAGAATTAAAGCCATTTGAATCATGGACAAGCGGACAATTGAACCCGGCATACTATCAGGATTATGCGACCTACTTCGTAAAATGGATTCAGGCGATGAAGGATAATGGAATTTCTATTTATGCCATCACCCCGCAAAATGAACCTTTGAACAGAGGTAACTCAGCTTCCCTTTATATGAGCTGGCAGGAGCAACTTACATTTATCAAAGATGCACTCGGTCCCAAAATGAAGGAAGCTACACCTGATACAAAAATTTATTTGTTCGATCACAATTATAATTACGATAATATAGCAGATCAGAATGACTATCCGATACGTATCTATGAAGATCCTACGGCTTCTTCTTTCGTTGCCGGAGCTGCTTATCATAATTATGGAGGAAGCAAAGACGAGCTTTTAGATAT
Organism: Massilibacteroides sp.; assembly: GCA_036781995.1. Lineage (GTDB taxonomy): Bacteria > Bacteroidota > Bacteroidia > Bacteroidales > Tannerellaceae > Massilibacteroides. The sequence goes on from DAIPZX010000141.1 coordinate 4,350, forward strand.
TTATAATAAACAACCGGACAAAGAGTTGATCTTTACTGAAACATCTATCGGAACCTGGAATGATGGAAAAAATCTATCTCTTCGTCTGATAGAGGATATGGAACAGGTTGCGCTCGGTACGATAAACAACTGGTGCAAAGCCGTAATCGTATGGAATCTGATGTTGGATAGCGAACGTGGTCCCAATCGTGACGGAGGTTGTAAGACTTGTTATGGAGCTGTTGATATTGATCGCTCGGATTATAAAACAATTACCCGCAATTCTCATTATTACATCACAGGACACCTTTCTTCAGTAATCAAATACGGAGCAACACGTATAGGCAGCAAAGGATACAATAACGGAGTTGTTTACTCAGCTTTTGAAAACACAGACGGAACATACGCCTTTGTACTCCTAAACAAATCGGAAGAAGCAAAAAATATTGTTGTAAACGATGGCAAACAAAACTTTACATACAACACGCCTGCTAAATCAGTGGTTTCTTTTCGTTGGAAAAAATAATTGTAGAAGGTTTTGACGATATTTAATAGCTGGTAGATTAACCCAAGTTTCTTTGTATCCATCTGGTGTAGTACGCAAGGCAAACGTGGTTCAGAGCAAACGTACTACACCGAATGGATACGATTCTTTTCTAGTAAAGGAATTTAAGTTTGAAAAAAAACGTATCGGAGTGATTCCGGTACGTTTTTTATTTCCCAAAATGATTTCTATCTGCTCTCAACAAATCATGATGATCCGTTCTTCGTCTTCAAACTACCCTTAGATTAATAATTTATCGTGTATATTTGTAGCTGATTGATAATTACTTAAATTATAAATATTGTCACTTATGAAAAACATATCAAGAAGAACGGCTATTAAAAGTGTACTCGCCGGAGGAGCTGCTTTGGCTGTTTCCGGACTGGAAGCTGCGGCTCCTGCTGCAACGCAAAACACGAAGCTGGCTTTGAAAGGAAACATTCGCCACTCTGTAAGTAAATGGTGCTTTGGCAGTTATGATCTGGATGAGTTTTGCAAAATATGTAAACGTATCGGTATAGAATCCATTGAATTGCTTGATCCGAAAGATTGGCCTGTTGTATTGAACAACGGATTGACTGTGGCTATGGCTCAGGGGGCAGGGTTAGGGATAGATCGCGGTTTTGCCGATCCGTCATTGCATGATGAGTTAGTTGCAAGCTATGAAGAAGTGATTCCGATGGTTGCCGAAGCCGGACTGACAAATCTTATTTGCTTCTCCGGAAAAAGAAACGGACTGACTGATCTTCAGGGATGGGAAAATTGTGCAAAAGGACTGAAACGCATCACACCGATCGCCGAGAAACACAATGTGGTGTTAACAATGGAATTACTAAATAGTGTTGGTCATAAAGACTATCTCTGTGATCATACGGTTTGGGGTGTAGAACTTTGCCGCCGGGTAGGTTCGGAAAACTTTAAACTGCTGTATGATATTTATCACATGCAGATTATGGAAGGTAATATCATTGAAAATATCCGTAAGTATCATACCTTCTTCTCGCATATCCATACCGGTGGCAATCCGGGACGGGCGGAAATAGACGAAACACAGGAGTTGTATTATCCCGCCATCATGAAAGCGATTGTAGATACCGGCTACAAAGGTTTTGTAGGTCAGGAATTTGTACCCAAACAAGAAGATAAAATCGCTTCTCTCGAAAAATGTATCCGTATCTGTGATGTTTAACGAATAAGACAAAATAAAAATAGTAATTCTTCTGATCTAATAAAAAAAACG
>DAIPZX010000142.1:0-6067 GCA_036781995.1 Massilibacteroides sp.
TAAAAGCTGCCCTTTTTTACTTGTACTGTTGTCTCACCAGGATTCGAACCTAGACAGACAGAACCAAAAACTGTAGTGCTACCATTACACCATGAGACAATCCGATGCTTTCTGTAAAGCGATGCAAAGGTAAGAACTAAATTTTAACTTTGCAAGTGTTCTTTTCCTTTTTCTTATTTGGCAATCAGCAGGTAATAATTCTTTTTGCCGCGCTGCACCAATAAATACTTCTCGTTAAGTAATGATTCTGTCGTTACAACACTGTCTGCGTCTGTTAGTTTCTCTTTGTTTACACTAACACCACCGCCCTGAACAAGCTTGCGGGTTTCTCCTTTCGAAGAGAATATCGCTGCTTTTTCAGTAAATAAATCTGCTGCTTTTATTCCTGCTTTCAGTTCTTCCATGGAAACTTCAAATTGAGGCACACCGTCAAAAACAGCCAGCAGCGTATCTTCATCTAATTTCTTCAGCGCTTCAGACGTTGCATTGCCAAACAGGATATTGGAAGCCTCTACTGCCGCGTCATAATCGGCAATGGAATGAACCATAACAGTTACTTCTTTTGCCAGGCGTTTCTGTAGCGGACGGAGATGCGGAGTTTCTGCTTGTTCTGTTTCCAGAGCAACAATTTCTTCCTGCGTAAGATCAGTGAAAATCTTGATGTATTTAGCAGCATCTTCATCGCTTACATTTAACCAGAACTGATAGAATTTATAAGGAGAGGTGTATCTGCGGTCAAGCCATACGTTACCGGATTCTGTTTTCCCGAATTTTCCACCATCCGCTTTTGTAATCAGCGGACAAGTCAAAGCGAAAGCCTCCCCTCCCTGTTTGCGGCGAATCAATTCTGTTCCGGTAGTGATATTGCCCCATTGGTCAGAACCACCCATTTGCAAACGGCAGTTTTCGTGTTCGTACAGGAAAAGAAAATCGTAACCCTGCAACAGTTGATAAGAGAATTCTGTAAACGACAATCCGGTGTTCGAATCGCCGTTCAAGCGTTTTTTAACAGAGTCTTTAGCCATCATATAGTTCACTGTCAGATGCTTGCCGATGTCACGAATGAAATTAAGGAAAGAATAATCTTTCATCCAGTCGTAGTTGTTGACCAATTTGGCAGCGTTGGGAGCATCAGAGTCGAAGTCCAGAAACTTAGCCAATTGTTTTTTGATGCTTTCCTGATTATGGCGTAGGGTTGCTTCATCCAACAGATTGCGCTCTGCCGATTTCAGCGACGGATCTCCAATCATGCCGGTAGCACCTCCAACTAAGGCTATCGGGCGATGACCTGCTCTTTGAAAATGCTTCAGCATCATCACGCTTACTAAGTGGCCGATATGCAAAGAATCTGCCGTTGGATCAATCCCTACATAGGCGGATGTCATCTCCTTTTGTAACTGTTCTTCTGTACCGGGCATCATATCGTGTACCATGCCTCTCCATTTTAATTCTTCTACAAAATTCATCGTTTTATGTATTCTATATGTTCTGTTCTTCTTTATTTAAGTGGGCAAATGTACGACTTATTTTCTGAATCAGATAGAAAAGACTTCCTTAACGTTCTTTCTTAATTCTAAGGCTAATAAGGGAATAGGTACATTTAGCGCATTTGCGATAGCTGCATACACGTCTTCTATCGAAGTCTCTGCCTCGTCCGTTTCAGCCAATAGCCGGTTAGGCCAGGCTGCGTGAAGGGCCTCCGTGTTAAATCTGGCGCCGAATGAGAGGTAAAACCCTTTCCTGACCAGTTGTTCTGCCAGCATTCTGTTTCCGCGAAAACCATGTATCACCCAGGTTTTTCGCGGCTTGAGCTCTTTTTTTACGGCTAATAATTCATCCCACGCTTTTACGCAATGAACAACAAGTGGCTTTTCGAACTCCTCCGAAAGCTCTACCTGTGCTGCAAAGATTTCTCTTTGCAGTGATAAGGAAATATCGATATGCTTGTCTAATCCCGCCTCGCCCAAAGCAACAACCGAAGAGTTAAATAAAGCCTCTGTCAAAAGCGTTAATTGCATGTCTTGATCTTCTATGTGCCACGGATGGATTCCATAAGAATAATAACAACCGGGTAGGAAACAGAAGGAATGATGGTGATCTACAATCTTATTCACAATGAGGACGTTGCCCGAAGCGGGCTTTGCCTGATGCGTATGTATATCACAGTAAATCATAATCAGGGAACAGGATCATAACCACTGCCTCCCCAGGGGTGACAGCTAAGGATGCGTTTGGTGGCAAGATATAAACCTTTTATCGGACCATACTTCTTTAGCGCCTGTACGGCGTATTCCGAGCAGGTTGGGGTGTACCTGCATGAGGGGGGGGTGTAGGGAGAGATGCAATACTTATAGAAGTAAACCGGAGCAAGCAGAATCGATGTAAAGAAACGTTTCATTCTATGTTCTCTTTCAGTAAGGTTATTGCTTTTCGCATAGCCTTTTCCATTGTGGTGTGGGGATGAATCTCTTTATCCAAATAGAGAAAGGCAATCAGCAGATTCTGATTTTTATCCTTGAGAGAGGTAATCAATTCCGGTTTTTGCAGACGATATGCTTCTCTGACCTGCCGTTTGACTTTATTTCGTTTTACAGCCCGCTTAAATTTTTTTTTCGATACGCTGATCAGAATAGAAGATCTCGCCGGCATTTCTTGTTCAACAGACAGATAAATAACCCGTAATGGAAACGCTACAAACGACTGTCCTTTTTCAAACAACAAGTCAATGTAGCGTTTCCATGACAGGCGTTCCTCTTTCGGGAGAGTAAACCTTGTATCTGTCATTATTTCTTAATTATCACTCAACTCTTTTTTAAGATACAATTCCAACGCTGCCGTCATAGACGGAGCTTCAGAAGACGGAGCTTCCACATCCAGCCTTAGTCCCGCCTCTTTAACCGCCTTGGCTGTGGTTGGTCCAAAACATCCGATTTTTATATCTTCCTGCTGAAAGTCCGGAAAATTTTTCAATAAGGACGTAATTCCAGCCGGACTGAAAAAGACAAGCATATCATAATCGAATACTTCTCCTTTTGCAAAATCATTGCTCACTGTACGATACATAACCGCCTTGGTAAAACTTATTTTCTTAGCATCCAACAGAGACATCAGATCGTCTTTATGAACGTCTGACACCGGAATAAAATATTTTTCCTTAGCATGCTTTGCGATAACAGTCACCAGATCGTCAACCTTTCCTGTTTGTCCGAAAAAGATCTTCCGTTTACGATATACGATATACTTCTGCAGATATACAGCGATTGCTTCAGTCATACAGAAATATTTCATAGTCTCAGGGATAGCCACTCTTAACTCTTCACACAGCTGGAAGAAGTGATCGATAGCGGTACGTGCCGTAAAAATTACAGCCGAATGGTCCAGAATGGAGACTTTCTGTTGGCGGAACTCTTTTGAGTTTACCGGTTCTACTTTTATAAAAGGACGAAAATCTATTTCTACTCCGTATTTTTCAGCAATATCAAAATAGGGGGATTTCTCGGTCGTAGGTCGGGGCTGCGATATTAACACTTTCTTTATACTCAATGCCATAAAGTACTCATCTTGATAAAGTTATACAAATAAACTATACCTTCATACAAAAATATCAGAGGTAAAATTTCTTGGGCACAAAGATACAAATTTATATATAAAATCCCCGTACTTTTTCTGTAAAATATGCGCAGAGTCTTGTATATTATCGCAAAACGACACAAAATGTATAAAAAAACGAACAAGACAGTAGACAGTGCCGAATACATTCCCCAAAAGGCAGACCATACAACAGGAATATAGAGCGAAACACCCCAGGCCCCGATAATGGCAACATAATTGTTCCGCCATATCTTGAACTTATTCGAATCAGAAAAAATCATCCCGGTCAATTCATACAATACCCATTTAAAAAGGAAGAAAAGAAGGGTGATTATAAAAAAAACTCCCATGCAAAGCAAAATATTCGGAAGGGTCAGTTCGAAATCAAGATATCCTTTAGTATAAAAATAAGAAAAGAAAAATAAGGTGCAGAGTGCCAATGTCTGAAACAACATGAAAGTCCGGAAATAAAAATCCGAAACAGATCCTTTTTCAAAAAGACTTTGCCGCTCTTTGATATAAACAACATCATGAAACATTTTGAGACAAGCACGGTAATTGAAGCGAAAAACGAAAGCAAAAAGAATCAGGATAGACAGAATCAACGTGAATAAAAAATCATTCAGCACCTGCCCATCCCACAAACGAATCCCCACGAATCCTTCAAATAAATCTCCCATGATATTATCACTCTCTTTTTCAGTAGCAAAGATATGGAAAAAACAAGGCTCAATTTGCTTGTTATAGGATAACAAATTGTTTTAATTCCTATTTTTGTATTTCTAAAGAAAGTATACGATGGTAAAAAGATACGATTTCTTAGTTGTTGGATCAGGTATTGCCGGAATGAGTTTCGCCCTTAAAGTGGCAGGAAAAGGCAGAGTGGCTTTAATTTCAAAGACGAATCTGGAAGAAGCGAACACTTACTTCGCGCAGGGGGGGATAGCTTCGGTTACGAACCTGATTACCGATAATTTTGAGAAACACATTAAAGATACGATGATTGCGGGTGATCAGCTCAGCGATCTTGCTGCTGTAGAGAAAGTGGTTCGTGAAGCCCCCGCCCAGATAGAGGAACTCATCAGTTGGGGAGTTGATTTTGACAAGGACGAGAAAGGTAATTTCGATCTTCACCGGGAGGGCGGGCATTCTGAATTCAGAATCCTGCACCACAAAGACAATACAGGAGCAGAAATACAGGACAGTCTGATCCGGGCCGTGCAAAAACATGCCAACATTGACATCTACGAGAATCATTTTACAATCGAAATACTGACCCAGCACCATTTGGGCGTTCATGTAACGCGTCAGACTCCGGACATTGTTTGTTATGGCGCCTATGTGATGGATATGAATACAGGTCAAATCGACACTTTCCTCTCCAAAATTACCTTAATGGCAACCGGAGGTATCGGGGCTGTCTATCAAACTACTACGAATCCGATGGTGGCAACCGGAGACGGCATAGCCATGGTTTATCGCGCAAAAGGGACAGTTAAGGACATGGAGTTTGTACAGTTTCATCCTACCGCTTTTTATCATCCCGGAGACCGCCCCTCATTTCTTATCACAGAAGCGATGAGAGGATATGGAGGCGTATTGCGCACGAAAGACGGAAAAGAGTTTATGCAGAAATATGATGCACGCCTATCCCTTGCGCCCCGTGATATTGTTGCGCGTGCGATTGACAACGAAATGAAAAACAGGGGAGATGAGCATGTTTTCCTCGATGTTACCCACAAGAACGCCGAAGAAACCAAAAAACACTTTCCCAATATTTACAAAAAATGTTTTGATACAGGAATAGATATTACCCGCGAATATATCCCTGTAGCGCCTGCTGCCCATTATCTATGTGGCGGCATCCGGGTTGACCTTGATGCCCGCTCTTCTATCAATCGCTTATATGCAGTAGGAGAATGTGCATGTACGGGGCTTCACGGAGGGAATCGTCTTGCTTCTAATTCATTGATCGAAGCCGTTGTTTATGCCGATGCCGCAGCAAAACACAGCAGTGCGATTATAGGAAACCTTTCTTATCAGGAAAATATACCTGCATGGAACGATGAGGGCACAAGCTCTCCCGAAGAGTTGGTTTTGATCACGCAAAGCATTAAAGAGGTCGGACAGATTATGAGTACTTATGTAGGAATCGTGCGTTCTGACATTCGCCTGAAACGTGCTTGGGACCGGCTCGATACGATATACGAAGAAACAGAAAGTCTGTTTAAACGCTCCGTTGCATCTAAAGACATCTGCGAACTGCGTAATATGGTTAACACCGGATACCTGATTATGCGTCAGGCTATCGAACGAAAAGAAAGCCGCGGACTGCATTATACGTTGGATTACCCTTGATAGAAACCACCTCGTTAAACCGCCTCGCCACTTCGCTCCTCGCAAAGACGAGACAATTTCAAATTTTATCCCATTTTTTACACATTTGAAAATCAATGTGTATTTAGGGCATAAAAAA
>DAIPZX010000143.1:0-6055 GCA_036781995.1 Massilibacteroides sp.
TCCAGTTTACGCCCCCTCTGGATTGCTTCGTCGCTTCGCTCCTCGCAATGACGATGCAGTTTTATATGTTATTTTAAATGCGTTTATCCTGATACAGATATTTATTTATCCAAATTCACAAATTCGTACGTTTGAATGCCGATGCCGAGTTGCTCTGCATGGTCGAGAATAATTGTCCCTTTGCGGGATTCGATACGTTCAACAAGATGAATTTTGCCGTGGTCTTCGGAAGCGTATACCAAATCAACACAAGCCTTATCCAATGCTACGGGGTCGAATGAGGCAAGCATACCTACATCGCGCATCGTTGGGGCGGCGGGGCTGGAATCACAGTCGCAATCAACGGATAGATTATTCATTACGTTGATATAAAGCATTCTGCCTTTGAATGCTTCCGTCATACCTTTTGCACCTTCTGCCATTGCCTCAATGAAATCTTCCTGCTTTGTTCCCGGCTGAAAAGCGTTCGTACTACTTGCTCCGGCTGTGTGAATTAAACATTTACCCGGAACGGAAGCAATACCAATAGATATGTTTTTCAGCGAACCACCGAAACCACCCATTGCATGACCTTTGAAATGGGTAAGCACTATGATATAATCATAGTCCATAAAATGAGAACCGACCAATACTTCTTTCAGGTGTTTTCCGCCCTCAACAGGTAATGCGATTTCTCCGTCTGCATCAAGAATATCAACCGGAGCAACCGCTGTAAATCCGTGTTCCTCGGCAACTTTCATGTGGTCTGCGGCATTAGTACGGCGACCTTCGTAAGCGGTACAAGCATCAATGAAAGTTCCATTGACCGAATTAACAAGGTCTTTTGCAAAGGCAGGTTTCAGGAAATGATTTCCTCCCGGCTCTCCCATGTGAAGTTTAATCCCTACTTTACCCGTTGCCGGGCTACCAAGCATTTCGTAAAGTTTCATAAGTCTTTCCGGTGTAATGTCTTTTGTGAAAAACACTTTAGGGGCAACATCATTTGTTGCCAGACTCAGATTGTTGTTCTTGGCAAATGCTTGCATAGAGTCTGCAAAGATTACACCTGTTGTTGCCAGAACGGATTGTTTTAAGAATGTTCTTCGGTTACTTTTTTTCATGATATTTTTTATGTTCTAAATGAGATTTACAATAATAATACGAAGCTATAGGGTGGGTTTGAGAACCCGTGTTTGGTGAGCGATTTACTCGATGACCATGATTTTGTCTTTTTGTGTGACTTTGTCATTGTCTGTCACAAAAATTTCTTTGACAATGCCGTCTGAGGTGGCTTTTATTTCATTTTCCATCTTCATGGCGACAAGCACACATAAAGGATCTCCGGCTTTGACTTCGCTGCCTTCCTTCACGTAGACTTTGAGTATGACACCCGGCATGGGGGCGGTGATAATCTGTACGCCGGCATGAGCTGTTTTCTCGTGCTCGTATCTTGTTCGCGCCAGTTCATTGATGAGGTTGATATGAAACAGGTCGCCGCGGTTGATCACTTCGTATGCTGTATTATCTACCTGAGTTAATTGTACACCGTTTGACCGGTTGTCGATGATGACGGAATACAGGGAGTCGCCTCCTACGTTATAATCTACTTCATATTCTTTGCCGTTTACAAGTACTTTTTTGATCGGGCCGTCTTCAATTATTTCAACTTTATATTCCCGATCGGGGAAATCTTCTACCTGGGCGTAATATGTTGCTAAAGGTTTATTTACTTCCTTCATGATTGTTTTGAATTAATAGTTGTTTGCAGTCATCTGTAGTTTACCATAGTATTTCCAGAGTGATTCGCCGACCACGGGAAGCGTAGTGGCCCGTGCCGCGGCGGATTTTTCTAATTCATAGTGACGTAGCGCGGCGGTAATAACGGCTACGGTCGGGTCGCTACTCTTTTTCTTTTTCAGGTCTTCCTTGTCAAAACGGGTGTCGATAAAGGTGGTGTCGTATTCTCCTTTTTCAAAGGCCTCGTTCATCAATACGCGCTGGTGGAAGGGGATAGTCGTTTTTATACCGAGCATCTTATATTCGCGAAGGGCTCGCCGCATGGTTTCAATGGCTGATTTACGTGTACGTCCCCATGAGCATAGCTTGGCAATCATGGAGTCGTAGTGTAGGGAGACTTCGAAACCGGCATAAACAGAACTGTCCAGACGTATATTACGTCCTTCCGGAACTTCTCTTACTTTGATTATGCCGGGAGAGGGCATAAAGTTATTGACCGGATCTTCTGCATATACACGACACTCAATGGCGTATCCCTGAAATTTAATGTCTTCCTGTTTGTAAGGTAGTTTGTTGCCTCCTGCGATTTCAATCATATCGCGCACGATATCCACACCGGTACATAATTCCGTTACCGGGTGTTCAACCTGCAGACGGGTATTCATTTCCAGAAAATAGAAATTCTGGTCTTTGTCAACCATAAACTCTAATGTGCCCGCGCTGTAATAGTTAATTTTTTTAGCAGCCTGTACAGCCAGGTTCAACATTTTTACCCTGGTCTCCGGTTTTAGATAGGGAGAGGGGGCTTCTTCTATCAGTTTCTGGTTTCTTCGTTGTATCGAGCATTCTCTTTCTCCCAGATGGACTATGTTTCCGTAACGGTCGCCCAATACCTGGACCTCGACATGGTGTGGGTTTTCAATGTATTTCTCGATATAAACAGCATCATTGCCGAAAGCGTTTCCGGCTTCTGATTTAGATAAGCGTATGGCGGTTTCCAACTCGTCTTCGGTATGTACCAGCCGCATCCCTTTACCTCCGCCGCCTGCCAGCGCTTTCAGCATGATTGGATAACCTACCTCAGCGGCTACCTGGCGTGCTTCTTCTACCGAAGCAAGCGGTTTTTCGATACCGGGCACTACAGGGAGTCCGGCTTCTTTCATTAATTTTCTCGCTTCGGTTTTTATCCCCATACGCTCAATGATGTCTGCGCCCGGACCGATAAATATAACTCCTTCTTTTTCGCATTGGCGGGCAAAGTCTGCGTTTTCAGATAAAAAACCGTATCCGGGATGGATGGCGGCTCCCGTCTTTTTGGCGATATCTAATATTTTTTTGGGTTTGAGATAGGATGTATCTTCCGGTGAATCGGATACACAATAGGCTTCTTCTGCATACCGTACATGGAGTGCACCACGGTCAACATGCGTATATATGGCTACCGTATCCAATCCCATAATCCGGCATGTACGGAAAATGCGTAAGGCTATCTCGCCTCTATTGGCTACTAATATTTTTTTTATCATCATCTTGTCTTGTTATTTAAAGAGGTAAGTTGGAATGTTTCTTTGGAGGGTTAGACTGACGTTTATTGGCCAACATTTCAAAACTTCTGATCAGTCTCATGCGTGTTACCGCCGGATCAATCACTTCATCCATATAGCCTAATTCTGCCGCGCGGTACGGATTAGCAAACTTCTCTCTGTAATCGTCCTGTAATTCTTTCTTTTTGATTTCAGGCGATTCCGCTTTGTCTATTTCTTTTTTGAAGAGAATATTCACGGCTCCGTCCGGTCCCATTACTGCGATTTCCGCTGTGGGATAGGCGAAATTGATGTCGCCGCGAATATGTTTAGAGCTCATCACACAATAAGCGCCTCCATATGATTTCCGGACAACGATCGTTACTTTCGGAACCGTTGCCTCGCAATAAGCATAGAGCAGTTTGGCTCCGTGGCGTATGATTCCGTCATACTCCTGATTAATACCGGGGAGGAATCCGGGCACATCGACCAGCGTCAGCAACGGAATGTTAAACGCATCGCAGAAGCGCACGAAACGAGCGGCTTTTACCGAAGCGTTAATATCTAAAGTGCCCGCAAGTACAGCCGGCTGGTTGGCAACTACTCCGATGGTTTTTCCATTCAACCGGATAAATCCGATAACGATATTCATCGCAAATTCCTCCTGCACTTCGAAGAAGCGGTAGTCATCTGCTATTTGGTTGATCATTTCTTTAATATTGTACGGCTGGTTGGGATTTGTGGGAATCAGGTTTTCCAGGCTTGAGGTTGGACGCGTAGGCGAATCAAGTGTGGGAACAAACGGCGGCTCTTCCATATTATTTCCGGGTAGAAAAGAAATCAGTTCGCGGATACGGTTAATACAATCAATATCGTTTTCCGCACTGAAGTGAGCTACACCGGATTTACTCATATGAATGTCCGTGCCTCCCAGATCCTCTTTTGATACTTCTTCCTGCGTTACACTTTTCACCACATCGGGTCCCGTGATAAACATATAACTACTTTGCTTAACCATGAAAATGAAGTCGGTCAATGCCGGAGAATAAACAGCCCCTCCTGCACAAGGACCCATAATGGCGCTAATTTGTGGAATCACGCCGGATGCCATTGAATTTTTCAGGAAAATATCCGCATATCCGCCGAGAGATTTGACGCCCTCCTGTATACGAGCGCCGCCTGAGTCGTTCAGACCGATAACCGGAGCGCCCATGTGCATTGCCATATCCATTATTTTACAGATCTTTTTGGCATACGTTTCGGACAGCGAACCACCGAAAACAGTAAAATCCTGTGCGAAAACAAAAACCAGCCGTTCGCCAATCATGCCATAACCCGTAACGACTCCATCTCCCGGAATTTTAGAATTCTGCATGCCAAAATCCGTTGTGCGGTGCGTTACAAACTTATCGAGTTCGATAAAGGAGCCCTTTTCCAATAAAAGGTCGATTCGTTCACGGGCAGTTAATTTCCCCATTTGATGTTGTTTCTCTATCCTTTTGGAGCCGCCGCCTAATTCCGCCTGGCTGTTTAATTCTTCAAGTTTTTTCAGAAGATCTTTCATTGTAATTAAGACTAAGATTTACAATTTAACAATAAGAGTATCTGTATTTGTCTGTTAAAAACAGGTTAAATACAGCAGAGAAGATGTAAGTAAACTATTCGGTTAATTTGATGAAAGTATATTAGTTTACCCAATACAATCATATCTATGCGCTGCAAACATAATTTTTTTTTCTGTTTCCACAAAAGAAAGAACAGAAAACCGATGTTAACCTGCGATTTTTAGCATTAAATCCTGACCACCTTATCCGCTACCTTTTCAAAGTCTTTCAGGTGGGTAGCCATCAGGATGGTAATATCCGGATATTTTTGTTTGATGTTTTGAAAGATAGCTATAGCATTTTCGGAACTGATACCAGCCGTGGGCTCGTCTACAACCAAAAGTTGGGGTTGTTTTAGCAACGCTTGGGCGAGTAACAGTTTTTTACGTTGTCCGCCGCTCAAAATTTCACCGTTTTCTCCTATCCAACTGGCTAATCCGTTAGAAAGTGACGATCGCCAACTTCCCAGATCAACTATACTTAGTGCCTGTTCGATCGCTTCGTCCGGGTATCCTTCAAAGTTTTCTCGCAGTGTGCCGGTAAGGAGATAAGCTTTTTGGGTGACGTAAATACATTCGGGTACGGGTAACTGCTGCAAATCCGTTGTACCATTCCATGTTAAAGACCCACTCCGGTGATATTCGGGATAGAAAAGACCGTTTAACCAGGTTGTTTTACCTTTCCCTGTTTCACCGAATAGAGCAATCCATTCTCCTTTCTTTATAGTTAATGATACTTCGTTTGTTTGTACGGATGTTTCGGGTATTTTAGCACTTACATGCGCTAACTTGAGTGTTTCCAATGCCGAGTCAACCTGTATGTTTCCGACTGATCGCGATCCTTCCCGGATAACCGCATCGATATCTTTAATCTGATGAGCTACTGAACTTTTTTCCGATTTTCCGGAGAAAAGTATTTCCGCTAATTCCGCTTGTGCCATCATGCCGAAGAAAAGACCAATTGCTGTTGGAGTATCTATCCCATACTGACCGGAACGCCATAGCAGGAACGCGGCAATATAACTGAACCCGAGTCCGGCGATTAATTGTAACCAAAATGAATTAGTTTGCAGTTTTTTTTCTGTCTTTTCCATGCCAAACAGCCTTTGTTCATATTGTGTAATGGCTTTTGTTTCGAGATTGTACTTCGAGATTTCGATTCTGCCCCTAAAACTTTGCATGAGCGCCTGATTGTTTTCTTCCCGGGATACTT
>DAIPZX010000144.1:0-6039 GCA_036781995.1 Massilibacteroides sp.
TTGTATAGACAAATAATCATATATATATGAAATAGTTTTTTATCATGAAAAAAAGAAAAATTAGCAAATTATTATTAGCCTTAGCAATCATTTTTGCCTTTAAACCGGCAGTTGCCGTTGCAGAAAAAACGTTTGATCCGGTAGAGTATGTGAATCCGCTGATGGGAACGCATTCTACTTTTGAGTTATCTACCGGCAATACGTATCCGGCAATCGCGCTTCCCTGGGGGATGAACTTCTGGACGCCGCAAACCGGTAAGATGGGTGATGGATGGGCGTATATCTATACAGCCAATAAAATCCGCGGTTTTAAGCAAACGCATCAACCCAGTCCGTGGATTAATGACTACGGCCAGTTTTCTTTAATGCCTGTAGTGGGCACGCCCGAATTCGATCAGGATAAACGCGCAAGCTGGTTTTCTCATAAAAGCGAAGTGGCTAAACCTTATTATTATAAAGTATATCTGGCAGAACATGATGTGGTAACTGAAATCGCACCTACTGATCGTGCGGCTATGTTTCGCTTTACATTTCCGGATAGTGAGCATTCGTACATCGTGGTTGATGCATTCGATAAAGGTTCATCTATCAGAATCATTCCGGAAGAAAATAAAATGGTAGGTTATACAACACGAAACAGTGGGGGAGTACCTGAAAACTTCAAAAACTATTTTGTGATAGAGTTTGACAAACCGTTTACTTATAAAGCCACAGTGGCTGATGCTGCTGTGAAAGAAAACGTGTTGGAGCAAACTGTAAACCATGCAGGAGCTATTATCGGCTTCCGGACAAAGAAAGGCGAAATAGTTCACGCTAAGGTGGCTTCTTCTTTTATCAGTCCTGAACAGGCTGCGATCAATCTGAAAGAATTAGGAACGGATTCTTTTGATCAGATTGCCGAAAATGGTAAAAAAGTATGGAATGATGTGCTTGGTAAAATAGAAGTAGAAGGTGGAAATTTAGATCAGTACCGTACGTTCTATTCCTGCCTTTACCGTTCGGTATTATTCCCACGTAAATTTCATGAAGTGAATGCAGCGGGTGAAGTAGTGCATTACAGTCCTTATAATGGTGAAGTGCTGCCGGGTTATATGTTTACTGATACCGGTTTCTGGGATACTTTCCGTTGTTTGTTTCCCTTCCTGAATATGATGTATCCTTCCATGAATCAGCAAATGCAGGAAGGCTTAATCAATACCTATAAAGAGAGCGGATTCTTTCCGGAATGGGCAAGCCCGGGTCATCGCGGTTGCATGATTGGCAATAACTCTGCTTCAGTACTTGTGGATGCTTATTTTAAAGGCGTAAAAGTGGAAGACTTAGAAACGCTTTACAAAGGCTTGATTCACGGTACGGAAAACGTACACGACAAGGCTTCTTCTACCGGACGCCTCGGACATGAATATTACAACAAATTAGGTTATGTTCCTTATGATGTGAAGATCAATGAAAATGCAGCCCGTACATTAGAGTATGCTTATGCAGACTGGTGTATCTGGAAATTGGCGAAAGACTTGAAACGTCCTAAGAAAGAGATCGATCTGTTTGCGAAACGCGCAATGAATTACAAGAACCTGTTTGATCCGGAATCAAGCCTGATGCGTGGAAAGAATGCGGACGGAACATTCCAATCTCCTTTCTCTCCTTTGAAATGGGGCGATGCGTTTACCGAAGGAAACAGTTGGCATTATACCTGGTCTGTATTCCATGATCCGCAGGGATTGATAGACCTGATGGGAGGGAAGAAGAACTTTATAACGATGCTTGATTCTGTATTTATTGTTCCTCCTTTGTTTGACGATAGCTATTACGGACAGGTGATTCATGAGATCCGTGAAATGACGATTATGAATATGGGCAACTATGCGCATGGTAACCAGCCTATTCAGCACATGATCTATATGTACAACTACGCCGGCGAACCGTGGAAAGCGCAATACTGGTTGCGTGAGGTAATGAACAGAATGTACACCCCGGGACCGGATGGTTATTGCGGAGATGAAGATAACGGACAAACTTCTGCCTGGTATGTTTTCTCTGCGTTAGGATTTTATCCTGTATGTCCGGGAACTGACGAATACGTGATGGGCGCACCCTTGTTTAAGAAAGCGACCTTGCATTTTGAGAATGGAAATACATTCGTAATCAATGCTCCTGAAAACAGTACTGAAAACATCTATATGGAGTCTGTAAAACTAAACGGACAAAACTATACGAAAAACTATCTGAAGCATACCGATCTGCATAAGGGCGGCGTACTTGATGTGAAAATGACTGACAAACCGGCAACAAACAGAGGCGTTAATGCTGAAGATTTTCCTTACTCATTTTCTGTCAATGAAATGAAAAAATAAATTATGAAGAATATTATTATTGCCTCATTCGTTTTGCTTGGTCTTGCATCCTGTGATACACAGGATGCAAATAAAAAGAGCGGCTCCATGACTCCGGTGGATTATGTAAATCCGTATATGGGGAATATCAGCCATCTTTTGGTTCCGACCTATCCAACGGTTCATTTACCGAACAGTATGCTCCGTGTTTATCCCGAACGTGCTGATTATACGGGTGATAGATTGAATGGCTTGCCCTTGATCGTTACCAGTCATCGGGGAAGTTCGGCTTTTAACCTGAGTCCCGTAAGCGGCGATATCCGGAATGCCCGGTCTATTGTGCAGTATAGCTATGATCAGGAAGTGATCAAGCCCTATCGTTATCAGGTGTATCTGGACGATGCCGGCATAGCGGTTGATTATGCGCCATCGTCACAAAGTGCTGTTTATGCGATTGATTTCGAATCAAACGCTCCGGCTCATCTTATTGTTAACAGTCGCAACGGAGCATTGAAAATAAAAGAAAACACAGTACGCGGATTTCAGTATGTAAACAAGACAACAAAAGTTTACCTGTATGCCGAAACAGAACAAACACCGGAAAAAACAGGTGTTATCAAAGATGGCAACACCGTTTACACCGAAACAGCAGTGGAGGGGCGTAATGCTGCTGCTGTCTTATCCTTTACAGCGGGAACACAGCAGATAAATCTCCGTTACGGTATTTCTTTTATTAGTGAAGAACAGGCTAAAAAGAATCTGGAACGCGAAATCAATACCTATCAGGTTGAACCAGTTGCAAATACCGGACGGGATATCTGGAATAAAGCATTGGGAAAGATAAGCGTGAAGGATGGGGTAGAGGAGGACATGATTGTTTTCTACACCTCTTTGTATCGTTGCTTCGAACGTCCTGTTTGCCTGAGTGAAGACGGGCAATACTATAGCGCCTTTGACGGGAATATTCACGAAGACAAAGGTCGTCCATTCTATACGGATGACTGGATTTGGGACACGTATCGTGCCACACATCCCTTGCGTGTATTGATTGATCCGAAACGTGAAAACGATATCATTCATTCATTCCTGTTGATGGCTCAACAAATGGGCGACAACTGGATGCCGACCTTTCCGGAAGTGACCGGAGATTCCAGAAGAATGAACTCAAACCACGCCGTAGCCACCGTTATAGATGCTTATCTCAAAGGCGTTCGCGGATTTGATCTGGAATATGCATACGAAGCTTGCCGCAAGGGAATAGAAGAGAAGACATTAATACCCTGGACAGGTGCTCCGGCAGGTTGGTTGGATGCTTTTTATAAGGAACATGGCTATATCCCCGCGTTGAAACCGGGCGAAAAAGAAACCGTGGCGAATGTCTCGGCATGGGAAAAGAGACAACCCATCGCGGTTACATTGGGTACAGCTTACGACCAGTGGTGTTTATCTCTGATAGCCCGTGAATTAGGACATACCGAGGAAGCAGATTATTATCTGTCTTGCGCATACAATTACCGCAACGTGTTCCATCCGGAAACTAAATTCTTCCACCCGAAAGACAAAGACGGTCAATTCATTGAAGGCGTAGACTATCGCTATTCCGGCGGTTTGGGAGCGCGTGATTATTACGATGAAAACAACGCCTACATCTATCGTTGGGATGTGCAGCACAATATTGGTGACTTGGTGTCGCTCATTGGAGGAAATCAATCTTTCACAGAGGCGCTCGACGAGATGTTTAACACGCCATTGGGCATGTCTAAATGGCAGTTTTACGCCACTCTGCCGGATCATACAGGTAACGTAGGACAATTCTCAATGGCTAATGAACCCAGTTTTCACATACCATATTTATACAATTATGCCGGTCAGCCCTGGAAAACGCAGAAGCGTATCCGTGTTTTGCTTGATCAATGGTACAGAAACGACCTGATGGGAGTGCCCGGAGATGAAGATGGGGGAGGGATGTCTGCTTTTGTAGCGTTCAGTCAGCTTGGTTTTTATCCGGTAACCCCCGGTTCTCCTACATATAATATAGGAAGTCCGGCATTTCCGTATGCTAAAATAGACTTGGGTGAAGGTAAATTCTTCGAAATAAAAGCCGCGAACGCTTCCGGAGAAAACAAATATATCCAGTCCGCCAAACTGAATGGCAAGGAGCATAACAAAGCTTGGTTCAGTCATGAAGATATAGCTTCAGGAGGTGTTCTGGAGTTAGTAATGGGACCCAAGGCAAACCGGAATTGGGGCACAGAAACGCCTCCGCCTTCAGCTGCCGCCAAGCCTTAATAAAAGGATGATTTCCCTTTTTTAGAGCCATAAACAAGCACCTAATAAAAAAACAGTCCGATGAATTTATTTTTCATCGGGCTGTTTTTGTTCTTTATTAGGCATGAATTGCTTCAACTTCCTCTGTATGAAGCGGAAGTTTCTTTCCTAACAACCTGGCGCCATTTTCAGTGATCAGATAATCTTCTTCATTCCGAATGCCACTGAAATCCTTGTACGTCTCCAACTTATCGTAATTGATGAATTCAGTGAATTTGTTTTCACCTCTCCAAAGATCAATCAACTCCGGAATGAAATAAATCCCCGGTTCAATCGTAAGAACGAAGCCCGGCTCAAGCTTTCTGCCCAAGCGTAATGATTTACGACCAAACTGCGTGCTTTTAGGTCTGCCGTCATAACCTACATACACTTCTCCGAGATTCTCCATATCATGCACATCAAGCCCCATCATATGACCAAGTCCGCAAGGCATAAACATCGCATGTGCGCCGGCTTTTACCGCTTCCATAGCATCACCTTTCATAAATCCCATATCTTTGAGTCCTTCAACGATAGTTTTAACAGAAAGGTCATACACATCCTCAAACAGAATTCCGGGACGTAATGCCGCAACTGCAGCTTCGTGCGCAGCTACACTAATATCGTAGATTTCCTTCTGACGGGAGGTAAATTTTTTATCTGCCGGAATGGTGGAAGACATATCGCCGGCATAGCCCATCCCGGTTTCAGCTCCGGCATCTAAAAGCAACATATCGCCGCTTTTAATCATATTTCCGTGATAATGATTGTGGAGAGTCTGCCCGTTAATCGTCGCAATGATAGGGAATGACAATTGATAATCATTCGCATAGGCAACCTGAGCAACGGCTGCGGCTACTTCGCTTTCTTTAATCCCGGGGCGCACCATCTGCATAGCAGTCAGGTGCATATCTGCTGTAACAATACACGCTTTTTCTATTTCAGCGATCTCTTCGTTCGTCTTGTAATTACGTTGGTTTACAACACCTAAAATAAAAGAAACAGACGGTTTCTCTGTGCCCGGATAAATTCCTAACCAAGATTGCAGTTTCACTTGATGTTCAGCTCTGTAGGTTGGCAAATAATGGATTTGCTGCTTTTTGTTTTGAGCGTTTCTCAGATAGTTTTCTATATCTTTTGAAGGTAATACTTCAACAATTCCGGCGAATCCGGAGAGTTCTTTCAAACTCGGCTGAATTCCCATCCATACAATCGCATCAATTGTAAGTTCATCGCCAAATATTATTTCCCGATTATTATCAATGTCTATAATAGCAGATAAACCGGCATGAGCAAGCCCGAAAAAATATAAAAATGTAGAATCTTGTCTGAAATGATATGTATTATCTGCATAATTCATACCACTTTCATCATTTCCCAGAAAAAGTAACAATCCGGA
>DAIPZX010000145.1:0-6021 GCA_036781995.1 Massilibacteroides sp.
GTTTCCGCGCGCAAGTCTTTTCAGGTAATCTCAGAAATTCCAAAGAGGAAGCATTCAATAAGGAAAAAGAAATTAAAGAAATCTTCCCCGAATTAGTGACTTATGTTACCTATGTGGCTCCGTTCTGGAGATTGCGCGTAGGAGATTATCGTTCGCATGAAGAGGCATACCATACAATGCGTATTCTGATGCAGGCGTTTCCGTCTTATGCGAAGGAAATGTATATTGTAAGAGAAGAGGTGAAGATGCCATTGTATTAAAATGCCTGTAAATAGAAATGAAAGATATAACTGAAGAGCAGTTGGCTGCGCGTGAAGAATTAAAGGTTCATTATGAACGTATTATCAACCTGTTAGGCGAAGACTCCACTCGCGAGGGGCTTATCCGCACGCCCGAACGTGTTGCTAAAGCGATGCAATTTTTAACCAAAGGCTATCACGAAGATCCGGAAGCAATATTGCGGTCTGCCATGTTTGCAGAAGAAGATTATAAACAGATGGTTATTGTAAAAGATATTGACTTCTTTTCACTCTGCGAACATCACATGCTGCCTTTCTTCGGGAAAGCGCATATTGCTTATATTCCCAACAAGTATATCACAGGGCTTAGCAAACTCCCCCGTATTGTGGATATTTTTGCCCGCCGCCTCCAGATACAGGAACGAATGACACTGCAAATTAAGGATTGTATCCAGAAAACCCTGAATCCTTTAGGTGTAATGGTTGTCATTGAAGCACAACACATGTGCATGCAGATGCGTGGTGTGGAAAAACAAAATTCATTAACTACGACTTCAGACTTCACCGGTTTCTTTCAACAAGCCAAAACCCGTGAGGAGTTTATAAACCTGATCAAGCAGAACAGGTAGCCCCCCTTCTCTGCTTTATAACAAAAAAACCGGACAATATTTATTACCTTTGCCGCTGTATTAAGAGAGAGGTAATTAAGAATGAATATAGCGGCATTAGTCTCAGGCGGGGTAGATAGCTCCGTAATTGTACACCAGTTGAAGGAAGCAGGGTATGATCCGACCATCTTTTATATCCGGATAGGAATGGAAGATAAAGATGGCTATATAGATTGCCCTGCGGAAGAAGATATTGAAATCACATCCTATGTCGCCAGAAAATACGGGTGTAAGATGGAAATCGTGTCCTTGCATGAAGAATATTGGGAAAAAGTAGTGAGTTATACAATCAATTCTGTAAAGAGGGGCTTAACTCCAAACCCCGATATGATGTGCAACCGGTTTATTAAATTCGGTTGTTTTGAAGATAAATGGGGCAAAGATTTCGATAAGATAGCAACCGGACACTATGCAACAACAACTGAAATAGACGGGAAAGCATGGTTGTCCACAGCAAAAGATAAGCACAAGGACCAAACAGATTTTCTGGCTCAGATAACCCGGCTGCAGATACAAAAACTCATGTTTCCCATAGGCAATCTTTTGAAAAGCGAAGTACGTGCTATTGCCGCCGAAGAAAAGCTGCCGAGTGCCCGGAGAAAAGACAGCCAAGGTATTTGCTTTTTAGGCAAGATCAACTACAATGATTTTATCGGACGTTATTTAGGACAAAGAACTGGTAAAATCGTAGAATTAGAAACAGGAAAAGTCGTAGGCAAACATAACGGTTACTGGTTTCATACAATCGGTCAACGTAAAGGTCTCGGGCTTAGCGGTGGTCCCTGGTTTGTAATTAAGAAAGACATCAAACGAAATATTATCTATGTATCCAACGGATACGACCCTGAAACGCAATACAATAAAGTTGTCAACATGCAGGGTTTCGATTTTATAACCGAAGATCCGTGGGGTGATTTTGAAGGAACAAAGGAAATCACATTCAAGATACGCCACACACCGGAATTCACTACCGGACGGCTTCGTAAGATTGGAGACCTGTACCGCATCGAGTCAGACGAAAAGATACAAGGCGTAGCTCCCGGGCAATATGGGGTAGTGTATGACAAAGAGAGTCATCTTTGTTTGGGCAGCGGGATGATTATCGATGAAAATTCCTGATCAGGTAAAATAAAACGGGGTGAGTCTCATACAAGCAGGCTCACCCCGTCTGGTTATTTAAAAAAGGATCGATTAAAATCCTCTGATAGCTTCGATGCCCGGAAGAACTTTTCCTTCAATAGCTTCCAGCAAAGCACCCCCACCGGTAGACACGTAAGAAACTCCATCAGCAAGACGGAATTTATTTACACAGGCAACAGAGTCACCACCACCAACTAATGAGAATGCGCCTTCTTTAGTAGCCTCTACAACAGCTTCACCTACAGAACGAGACCCATGTGTAAAGTTTTCGAATTCAAATACGCCCGTAGGACCGTTCCAAAGGATTGTCTTTGATTTCTTGATTACGTCAGCATAGATCGCTTCCGTCTTAGGGCCAATATCAAGACCTTCCCACCCGTCAGGAATTACATCAACAGCCACAAAGTCTGTTTTCGCATCATTGCTGAAGCTGTCTGCGATTTTTGCATCAACAGCCAACACCAGATTAACCCCTTTGTCTTTTGCCTTCTGTATTAATTCCAAAGCAAGATCAAGCTTATCGTCTTCGCAAATAGAGTTGCCTATCTTTCCACCAAGTGCCTTCGTGAAAGTATAAGTCATACCACCTGTTACGATCAGATTGTCGACCTTATTCAATAAGTTTTCGATGATTTCAATTTTAGAAGAGACCTTTGATCCACCCATAATTGCAGTAAATGGGCGAGTAATATCATTCAGGATTCTTTCAACCGCTTTTACTTCTTTTTCCATCAGATACCCAAACATCTTATGGTTGATGTCAAAATAAGCAGCGATCAATGCTGTAGAGGCATGTGCACGATGGGCAGTACCAAAAGCATCGTTTACATAGCAGTCCGCATATGAAGCCAGTTTTTTTGTAAAATCTTTCTGGCTTTCCTTAACGGCTTTCTTTGCCTCTTTCTTTTCATCGTCTGAAGCATCTTCAGCCAAACCTCTCGGTTTTCCTTCTTCTTCAGCGTAGAAACGAAGATTCTCCAATAGTAAAGCTTCGCCCGGTTTTAAAGCAGCAGCTTTCAAACCCGCTTCTTCACCAACACAGTCACTGGCAAATTGAACATCTACACCCAATAATTTAGAAACGTGACTCAAAATATGCTTTAAAGAAAACTTATCCGTAACTCCTTTCGGACGGCCTAAGTGAGAACCGATAATTACACTTCCTCCATCAGAAAGAATTTTTTTCAACGTAGGAAGAGCAGCACGGATACGTGTGTCGTCTGTAATGTTGAAATTTTCATCTAATGGAACGTTAAAGTCAACTCTAACAAATGCCTTTTTGTTGGCAAAATTGAACTTGTCAATCGTTTGCATAACTTTTATATTTATGTTTTGAAGTAATATCTTCTTGTAAAATGCTTTCAAAATTACATAAAAATATCCAATCCGGGATTCATTTCCAGGTAATTATTCGACCAGTTTGAAGCGGACACGCAGTCTTCCCTGAGCGTAATCACAGTTTAACAGTTTAAAATGTCCTATCGTAGACGTATTTTCAACATGAGCGCCCACACAAGCACAAGCGTCATAATCCCCTACACGTATAATTCTTAATGTATCACCTACATTTTCGGGCAGTTTATTCATATCTACAATACCTGCGGCTTCTTCTTTAGACATGAAATGGGTAGTAACGGGCAAATGACGATCTATCACCTCATTGACCATGCGTTCTACTTCTGCCATTTTTTCAGTTCCCGGATCTTCGGTTAGGAGATAGTCGCATTTGCTTTTCTTCCGTTCGATATGTGTGTTCATCGAACGAGGGCAACCAAACACGCGAACCATTGTTTGATTCAGGATATGTTCAGCCGTATGCATAGCCGGGTTAGCATGCTCTTTTATGTTCTCGCTAAGACTTGTTGCTGCTTCTATCATCACACTATCTATTGCCGTACATTTGTTCGTAATACTTCATATAGTCACCTCCGGTGATTTCTTCTACCCACTGTTGGTTAGCCAGATACCACTCGATTGTTTTCACGATGCCTACTTCGAAAGAAGTTTCCGGCAACCAACCCAGCTCAGTACTGATCTTGGTTGGATCAATGGCATAACGATGATCATGCCCGAGTCTGTCTTTTACAAAAGTAATCAAACTGTCATTAATCCAATCGATCGCGATTTCGCCATTTTTATCCAACTTCTTCTTTTTCAGAACCTGCCGCAATTCAGGCTTTTCGTTCATTAATTTATGGATCGTTGCAAGGGTGAGTTTTACGATTTCAATGTTTTGTTTTTCGTTATGACCACCTACATTATAAACTTCCCCGTCTTTACCCTTGCGAACCACCAAATCAATCGCCTTACAGTGATCTTCCACATAAAGCCAATCACGCACATTCGATCCATCACCGTAAACCGGAAGCGATTTACCTTCCAATATGTTTTTGATAATAAGCGGGATTAATTTTTCAGGAAAATGGTAAGGTCCATAATTATTTGAACAGCGCGTTGTTGTCACCGGCATCTTATAGGTTTCAAAATAAGCTTTAACAAAAAGGTCGGCACTCGTTTTGGACGCACTGTAAGGACTGCGCGGATCAAGTGGAGTCGTTTCATGAAAATAACCCTCTGCCCCCAGACTGCCATACACTTCGTCTGTCGAAACCTGATGAAAGCGAACACCTTCACGCCAGATTGGATAACCATTTTCGTCTTTCCCTGTAACCCAAGCTCTACGCGCGGCGTCAAGCAGATTTTGTGTGCCCAAAATATTGGTTATCAAAAACAGTTGCGGATTCTCGATACTTCTGTCCACATGACTTTCTGCCGCAAAGTTAACAACGTAATCAAACTTATGCGTCTCGAACAATTGATCGGCCAACGCCCTGTCGCCAATATCTCCTTTAACAAACAAGCAGCGGTTATTATCTATATCGGCGGCGATTGTCCCTAAATTTCCTGCATAGGTAAGCAAATCCAGTATGACAATTTTTACATCACTATGCGTAGACAGCATGTATTTCACAAAATTAGCACCGATAAAACCGGCACCACCGGTTACAAGGTATGTTTTCATAAATTCTAAATTTTAGTAATTAAAATTAATGTCGGCCTCCTTCAACAGAGGCGCATTTTTATCCTTTTCGGATAAAACGGGTAACAAATCATCAAAATGTCTCCATCCGATGTTTATCTCCGGATCGTCAAACCGGATGGAACGCTCGCTTGCTGGTGTATAAGGATTATCCACCTTATACAAAAACACCGCCTCATCGCTCAACACCTGAAACCCATGTGCAAAACCACGAGGAACAAACAACTGTCTTTTATTCTTGTCAGAAAGCTCAACGGCAATATGTTTTCCGAAAGTAGGAGAACCTTTCCTTATATCCACTGCGACATCCAGCACACTACCTTTTATCACGCGAACCAATTTCGCCTGTGCATAAGGAGCCAGTTGATAATGCAATCCTCGCAAAACACCTTTCGTAGAACAAGACTCATTATCCTGAATAAAATTCACATCACCGATACATTCCTTAAACCCCTCTTGTTTGAATGCCTCCATAAAATACCCACGGGCATCATTAAACACTTTGGGCTCAATGATCCAGACATCCTCAACCTCTGTTCCTATATAATTCATACCAATATAATTAGCTAAATAAGTAAACAAAGTAAACCCATTTTCACCATTTTTGCAAGCAAAATCATTATGTAGATACCTATACACCAAACATTCAGCCTAAGCATTGAGTGAACCAGCATAGCTTTCCACATTCCGTTTACTTACTTTTTGACACATCTGCTCCACCTTGTTTCCAAAGACAACACCCACATAATACAAACGGAGATTCCTCAACAGCCCCTTAATCCCCCGGAAGTAATTTAGCCAGTTGCAAATTTGTATATTCCAAAAAGAATGTCTTACTTTGCACACGCAAAATAAGGACATTCGAACACTCCTTATCAAAAGGTTCCTTGGCCGAGTGGCTAGGCACCGGTCTGCAAAACCGTCTACGGCGGTT
>DAIPZX010000146.1:0-5998 GCA_036781995.1 Massilibacteroides sp.
CTATTGATAAATATATTTCAATACTGTTGTTTATTTTTTTATTAATACTTTGAATAGGGTTATTAATCATATATAAACAAGTTATTATTATGGTTATTTATTGAATATAAGTATTTTAATAATAACTATAAATTTATTGTTGATAAGATATGAAGTGCAAAAAAAGAAGCTTGTTTGTTCTTTTTTATAGTGCAAAACCAGAGTTTATACAGGATGATAAATAAGTAGATAATACTATTGTAAATTTAAAATCAGTTCTCATATATAGATTTTATAATAGAAAGCAAGTAATATTTTTCATTTTCTATTCACCTTTTATGAATAGGTTATTAACTACTGATTAAATGGAAATAAAGGTTTATTTTTGCGCATTGTATAAAAAAACAGATGATGCGGAAACTTAAAATAACGGAATTAAATCGTCTTTCGCCTGAGGAATTTAAAAAAACAGGTAAAATTCCTCTGATTGTTGTACTTGATAATGTGAGAAGCCTGAATAATGTAGGTTCTGTGTTCCGTACTTCGGATGCATTTATAGTAAAAGCTGTTTATTTATGTGGAATAACGGCATGTCCTCCTCATGCTGAAATACACAAAACAGCTTTGGGTGCGGAAGAAACTGTAGATTGGTTTTATTTTAATGATACTTTAGAAGCTGTTGATAAACTCAGAAAAGAGGGTTATACCGTATGCAGTATTGAACAGGCAAAAGGGAGTATAATGCTTGATAAGTTACAGTTAGAAAGGAATAAAAAATATGCTGTTATTTTAGGTAATGAAGTAAAAGGAGTGCAGCAGGCGGTTGTTGATAACTGTGATTATTGCATTGAAATACCCCAGTTTGGAACCAAACATTCTTTGAATGTATCCGTAACGGCAGGTATAGTGATCTGGGATTTCTTTTGTAAGTTGTCAGATTAAACCGTTTTCAACTAATACAACAATCCGTTCTGTCATCGCATCGCTTCCTTTTGGGTTGTATTCAGTTTTGAGGCTTGCCCCGAACATGCCGGCAAATATATTCCAAAATCCGGCTCTGAAACTGCCCAGATAAGCTTTTAACAGGTGATAACTGGACTGGTTACATTCCCTGTCAATCAATTTAATGAGTAGTTTACCTTGAGAAAAAGTAAGTTTTTTAAGTTCCGGTTTATATTCTTTAAACAGTTCTTTTTCCATTCTTTTTAAATGGGCTTGCCTTTCTTTTTCAGTAGGCAAGGTTTCCATATATTCGTATGTTTCAATCAATGTTTCGTAAACCATTTTAGCGTAAGGAAGTGTTCGTTTTACATCTCTTACCAGCTTAGTATATGCCTGTTGTTCTTTTTTATTTTTGAATTTTATTTCCGGAAAAACATATACATCTCTGAGGTTTACAACAGCTACCGTATCCGAACCCTCCACATAAGCTTTGTAGTGATCTTTCGGAAGTACATTCATTTGAACAGATTGAGCCGATAATGAAGCACAATATAAAATGAATAAAAACAGGATATAATATGTTTTAGTCTTTACCATAATACAAAGCAAAAATAATGGATTTGCCTATTAAAATACTGAATAATACATAATTTGACTATTTTTGTGCCTAATTTCTAACCCGCATACCTTATCTTATGAAGGAATTGATGACCTGTATGGTCGTATTTTGTTTTTTTAGTCTGTCTTCTTTAGCTCAAACCAATTTGCGGTCTGCCGATATCCGTTCTATAGGAACAGGAGGAAACGGAGTCACTAATTCGGTTTTATCTAATCCTGGTTGTTTAAGTTTATCAACAACACAATTTATTGATATCAATTATTTTAACAAATATGAGTTAAAAGAATTGTCATCTGTTTCCCTTGTTTATGGCCATCCGGATTTAGCACTTCCTTTTGCTGTTCATATCTCTACTTTCGGATATAACAAATACAGGGAAACTATGTTTCGTCTGGCTTTATCCAAGAGGCTGTCTTCTGCCTGGTTCATTGGGGTGAGTATGCAATATGCCCTGTTACAAACAGAATTGTATGAAGAAGAGGCAAAAAAGATTTCTACGGATGTTGGTATCTTGTTTATACCTGATAAAAACCTGTTGATAGGTTTGTCAATAACTGATTTACCATCTACAAGATTGGATAATAAAAATATTAATATTGAAGACTTTAATTACTATTCTGTTCAATCAGGTTTTCAATGGAAATATATCAACAACCTGTTAATAACCATGTCTGCCAATTATAACAACCATTCAACTTTCCATTTTAATGTGGGACTGGAATATACGGCTTACGATCATTTTTTTATTCGTACAGGTTTGCAAACTAACCCTGTTGTTCCGGCGTTTGGAGCAGGGATAGCGGTTGCTTCGTTTCGTCTTGATGTAGCGGCTAATTATCATACCTTGTTGGGTGTTTGTTCCGGTGTGGGACTTTCTTATTCTTTCTAATTCATTTCTTGAACTATGAAACATCTGTTAATAACCTTGTTTATTCTGTTTATATTTTGTTTAAAAACTTGTTATCATACTGTTGCTCAGTCTTCCTTTATTGTTGATAAGTGGAAAGAATATATAGACAATCAACAGGAAGAAATAAGTGAAGAATCGGTGGAATACCTGTATGAAGAGTTGTCTTATCTGGCAGATAATCCATTTGAATTGAATACACTGACGGAAGCACAACTTAAACGTCTTCCATTCCTGACGGATAGGCAGATAAGTAGCTTAATAAACTATAGAGAAAAGTATGGAAAGATGCTTTCTGTCTATGAATTGAAGCATGTGGAAGGGTTGGATTTTCAAACGCTCGAACTGCTTCTTCCTTTTGTTTATATCGGTGATATGACTGTTGATAAACGTTTGATAACTGTGGATAACCTGTTGAAGTATGGACATAATGAGTTGTATATGAGGTATGATAAAAGTTTTCAACAAAAGAAAGGATATAGACCTGTTCCGGATAGTATTTTGACACAATATCCGAATAGAAAATACTTAGGCGAAGATTTTTATCATTCGATCAGGTATTCATACCGGTTTGATGAACGGATTCAGTTTGGGATGGTAGCGGAGAAAGATGCCGGAGAACCGTTTATGAATAAAATACATAAAGGCTATGATTATTACTCTTTTCACTTGTTGATAAAGGATACGAAATGGTTGAAAACACTTGTTATCGGAGATTATAAAATAGCTTTCGGGCAGGGACTGACAGTAAGTCATGATTATTCTCCCTCACGCAGTGCCATTCTTTCGCAGGCGGAAAGGAGGAATAACGGATTTCGCAGGCATTATTCAACAAATGAATCTGATTATTTTCGTGGAGTAGGGGCTACCTTTACTTTCAAGGGAACAGATCTAAGTGTTTTCTATTCGGATAAAAACATGGACGGATCAGCAGACAGTCTGTTGATTACTTCGTTGAAAACGGATGGGCTGCATCGTTTACAGCGGGATTGGAATAAACGTAACCAAGTGAAGATGCGTGCTCTGGGAGGTAATCTGCGTTATGCTACTGAAAATTTAGCGATAGGTTTAACCGCGCTTCATTATGCTTTCGGAGGGAAGCGTTATGAACCGCAATTACAACCTTATAGTTTGTATTATTTCAGGGGTGAAAATAATACGAATCTGAGTGTTGACTACATGTTCAAAAAGGGAGGGATAAAATTTTACGGCGAAACGGCAGTTTCGGCGAATAAAGCAATGGCTGCTCTGAATGGATTGCAGATTCAGCCTGTTTCATATGCTTCTTTTTTATTGCTGTATAGAATTTACAGTGAAAAATACCAGGCTTTCTATGGCAATTCGTTTGCACAAAACTCTACTGTTCAAAACGAAGAGGGTGTTTATATAGGTATGCAATTCACCCCCTTTCCTTACTGGAAACTATCCGCTTATCTGGATGTTTTTCGCTTTCCCTGGCTTAAATACGGAGTCGATGCTCCATCCTCAGGCAAAGAATATATGATGCAGATAGAACATAACAGCCGTAAGAATACATTCTCTTTCCGTTATCGTTATAAACAAACAGAAAGGAATAGAATGGTCGATAAGAATAACCGGGTAGGGGAGTTTGATTTACACAGGTTCCGGTTTCAGTTTACACATAAGACTGATAACTGGAATTTCCGTACTTCGCTGGATGGGGTAGGGTATAGCAGAGAATCTTCCGGTATGAATAAAGGCTGGATGATAGGAGAAGGAATCTCTTTTGACCCGGAAACCAGTAAGCTGGAAGCAGATCTTTATATCGCTTATTTCGATACGGATAATTCTTCCGTTATGCTAAGTTCATTTGAACGAACACCTTTGTATGTGTATTATAAACCCTCTTTTTATGGACAGGGCGTGCGGATGGCGTGTTCGTTTCGGTATGCTGTTTCCCGTTGGGTGATGCTTACGCTGAAATTATCGACTACTCACTATATTGACCGTGACAGGATTGGAACGGAACTGGAAGAAATAGAAGGGCGTGATAAAACAGACTTCAACCTGATTCTTCGTTGGAAATTCTAAACACATAAAACAGAGATATTGTTACATTTGCAACGATTATTATAAAACGGTTTAGTATATGTCTACAATTCTTTTTGATAAAATAGTTTTTGGTCCGGTAAAGAGCCGGCGTCTTGGTGTTTCCTTAGGTATGAATTTACTCCCTTCCGATGGAAAATTATGTTCGTTTGACTGTATTTATTGCGAATGCGGACTGAATGGCGAGCGTAAAACCACCACCCGTCTTCCAACCCGTGAAGAGACTAAGCAAGAACTTGAAAAAACGTTGTTGGGCATGCAGGCGGAAGGAACAGCTCCGGATGTGATTACTTTTGCCGGAAATGGCGAACCTACCATGCATCCGCAATTTGCAGGCATAATAGACGATACCGTTGAACTGCGGGATAAATACTTCCCCAAAGCCCGGATTGCCGTACTGTCAAACGCGACAATGATTAAGCGCAAACCTGTATGCGATGCTCTGCTGAAAACAGATGACAGAATATTGAAACTTGATTCCGTATTAAACAGCCGCATACGCCAACTGAATGCTCCTAATTCTCCATCATTCACCTACGAATGGTTAGTTGAAAACCTGAAAAGCTTTGGAGGCAACCTGACCATACAAACCATGTTCCTGAACGGTGAATACAAAGGAGAATCCGTGAACAATATGACAGAAGAAGAACTATCCGGTTGGATCAATGCCCTGAAAGAAATCAAACCCCGTCAGGTTATGATCTACACCATAGAACGTGAAACACCCGTAAAAGGACTGAAAAAAGCAACTAAAGAAGAGCTGGATACCATAGCCGACCGCGCCAGAAAAGAAGGCTTTGATGTTTCGGTGTCGTATTGATGAGTTAGTTGCACATATAGAACATACAAGAAAATGGCAAAAAAGAAGTATTATGTGGTCTGGAAAGGACTTAACCCGGGGATCTATGACAACTGGGCTGAGTGCAAGATGCAGGTTGAAAGACAGAAAGGAGCGAAATACAAGTCTTTTGAGTCACGAGAAGAGGCTGTAGTTGCCTTGGAAAGAGGCCATGATGAATATGTGAAAGCGCGTTCTTCCCGGAAATCTTCGCAACCTAAATTCGATCGTTTTTTTGTAGACAGCCCCATCAATCACAGTTTGTCTGTGGATGCTGCTTGTAGCGGTAATCCCGGAGATATGGAATATCGCGGGGTTTATACGGCTACCCAGCAAGAAATTTTCCGTATCGGTCCGCTGAAGAAAGGAACGAATAATATAGGCGAGTTTCTCGCGATCGTGCACGGACTTGCTTTTTTGAAACAAAAGAACAGTGATCTCCCGATTTACTCAGACAGCCGCAATGCCATCAACTGGGTACAAAAGAAAAAATGCAGAACCCGCTTAGAAAGAGAACCCATCAACGAACCTATTTTCGACCTGATCGAACGAGCCGAAAAATGGCTGAACACGAACACCTACACCACCCGGGTCATTAAATGGGAAACTGAATTCTGGGGAGAAATACCGGCGGATTTCGGAC
>DAIPZX010000147.1:0-5962 GCA_036781995.1 Massilibacteroides sp.
AAAAACCGGGACGTCCAAAAGCTCGTAAGAGGTTCCAGTTCAGCAAACGTTAATGCAGGCTATTTACTTGCATGTAAAAAAAAGCGTTTAGTATCTAAATTAATGGGATTTTTCTTGCATGTGTTCATGCCGGAAAACTACCTGGTAATTGAATGTTAAACACAGAAAGTAAACGATTTTAAAAAGAAAAAAATGTCAAGAGTTAATTTTGATCAATTATTAGAAGCAGGAGTACACTTCGGACACCTTAAAAGAAAGTGGAACCCGGCAATGGCTCCTTACATATTTATGGAGCGCAATGGTATTCATATCATTGACTTACACAAAACAGTTGCAAAAGTTGACGAATCAGCTGAAATCCTGAAACAGTTCGCTAAATCAGGTAAAAAAGTTCTTTTCGTTGCTACTAAAAAACAAGCAAAACAAATTATTGCCGATAAAGCAAGTGCTATTGGTATGCCATACGTTATAGAACGTTGGCCAGGTGGAATGTTAACAAACTTCCCGACCATCCGCAAAGCCATCAAAAAGATGACGACTATCGACAAAATGACTAAAGACGGCACATTCGATAATCTTTCTAAAAGAGAAAAACTTCAAATTACCCGCCAACGTGCAAAATTAGAAAAGACTTTAGGCTCTATCGTAGACCTGACTCGTCTTCCTTCTGCTTTATTCGTTGTTGACGTAATGAAAGAACATATTGCAGTACGCGAAGCTAACCGTTTGGGTATTCCGGTATTCGGAATGGTAGATACAAACTCTAACCCCAATAATATTGACTATGTAATCCCGGCAAATGACGATGCTTCTAAATCGGTAGAAGTTATTTTGACAGCTATTACAGAAGCAATGAACGAAGGTTTGCAAGAACGTAAAGCTGAAAAAATTGACACAGAAGCTGCAGGTGAAGATGCTCCAAGAAGAGAACGCAAAGCCAAAGCTACTGTAAAGAAGGAACGCACTAAAAAAGAAGATGACGACGCGTTGAACGCACAAGTAATCGACAAAGTTGCTAAAGAGATCGAAGAATAATATATTCTTAGAATGAACTATGGTGTGTCAGCGTTGCAGTTAATGAACATTCGTTAAGTAGCAGGTTGGCACATCATTATTTAGAATAAATCATAAAATAAAGATAAAACATTATGGCAGTTACAATGGCTGATATTTCCCACCTGCGCAAAATGAGCGGAGCGGGTATGATGGATTGCAAAAAGGCTTTAGAAGATGCAAATGGCGACTTCGATAAAGCGATGGAAATCATTCGTAAAAAAGGACAAGCGGTTGCCGCTAAACGTTCTGATCGCGAAGCAGCAGAAGGCTGTGTTTTAGCTAAAGAAAATGGCGAATTTGCTGCTATTGTAGCATTGAAATGCGAAACAGACTTTGTTGCTAAAAACGATCAATTCGTAGAATTAGCTCAAAACATTCTTGATACTGCTATCGCAAAAAAATCCGCCTCTTTAGACGAACTTTTGGCAGCTTCTTTAGCTGATGGTCGTAGCATTCAGGAACACATCACTGACCGCATCGGTGTTACCGGCGAGAAAATGGAACTTGGATTCTATGAATTCACAACCGGAGCATCTACCGTTTCTTATATCCACCCGGGAAATAAGTTAGCGACAATCGTTTCGTTTAATCAGGAATTAGATTATCAGGTAGCTCGCGACATAGCTATGCAGGTTGCAGCAATGAGTCCTGTTTCTGTGCGTCCGGACGAAGTTCCTGAAAAGACAATCAATCAGGAATTAGAAATCGCTCGCGACAAAGCTCGTGAAGCCGGCAAACCTGAAGAATTATTAGATAGAATCGCTCAAGGAGCACTTCAGAAATTCTATAAAGAAAACACGTTGTTACAACAAGAATTTGTGAAAGATCCGAAACAAACAATTGAGCAATATCTGCATAAACAGAATAAAGAACTGACAGTTATCGCATTCAAACGTGTTTCTTTGAATGTTGACTGATCAACGTTTTTTTTTAGATTATACAGAACAGCCTGAGTCCAAACAAACTCAGGCTGTTTTTTTATATACCCGCTTCATGGTGATTGCCAAACGGGGGAATATTCTATTTGAATCGGCTCTGATTGTGTTATATCCTGCAAATAATTGCTTCCAAATGATGTAAAACAAAAATAATTAGCTTAATTTGTGACAAATAAGTTAGGAGAAGTATCTTCTCCGCATTAAACGTGAATGAATATGAAAGACACTCTTGAGACTAATCTTCCTATTGATGAGAATAAATCGGAAGAAACGACAACACCGGAAGTAGCACCGGAAAGTACTGTTGTAGAGACAACTGAAGTAAAAACAGACAATACGGTTCCAGAAGAGCATCCTCATGCTGCAGCGGGAAAACTTTCAAAAGAAGAAATCATCTCAAAATTAGGTGAGCTAGTAGAGAATGTGGAAGATTCTGTACGAAACGAAATCGATTCACTGAAGCAGGCATTCTATAAAATCCGTAGAGGAGAGATAGAAAGTCTGAAAAGCACGTTTATTGAAGAAGGCGGAGAGGAAAAAGATTTTGTAGCTCCGGAAGATGAAACAGAAGGCAAACTAAAAGAGTTGCTGACACAATACAAAGAAAAAAGAGCGGAAATCCTTGCCGAAGAAGACCGCTTAAAAGCTGCAAACCATGCCCTGAAGCTCCAGCTTATTGATCGGTTGAAAGCGCTTACCGAAAGCCAGGAAGACTTCAACAAACTGTATAATGAATTTAAAGACATCCAACAACGCTGGAAAGAAATCAAAGTTATTCCACAGGAAGTATCAGGCGAACTTTGGAGGAACTATCAAACATACAGTGAAAAGTTTTATGATATCATAAAAATAAACAACCAATTCCGTGATTATGATTTCAAAAAAAATCTGGAATTAAAAACGACATTGTGCGAAGCTGTGGAAAAACTGGAAGAAGAACCAGACGTGGTTTCCGCATTCCATCAATTACAAAAGCTTCATCAACAATGGCGCGAGATAGGTCCGGTTGCCAAAGAATTCAGAGAAGAAATATGGGGACGTTTTAAAGCTGCTTCTGCTGTAATAAACAAACGTCATCAACAACATTTCGAACAACTGAAAGGAAAAGAACAAGATAACCTGGACGCAAAGACTGCCATCTGCGAAGAGATTGAAAGCATTGACTACAGCAAGCTGCTTACGTTCAAAGATTGGGAAGAAAAAAACAAAGTAGTGCTTGGACTACAGGATAAATGGAAAACAATCGGCTTTGCCCCAAAGAAATATAATGTAAAGATATTCGAACGCTTCCGCGCTGCTTGTGATATTTATTTCAAGAATAAAAGCGAATTCTACAAAGAAATCAAGGAAGAAATGGAGAAAAATCTTGAACTAAAGAAAGCTTTGTGCGAAAAAGCAGAGGCGTTGAAAGAAAATCAGGATTGGAAGGAAACAACAGACTTGCTCATTGGAATTCAAAAAGAATGGAAAACGATCGGTCCGGTAGCCAGAAAACACTCGGATGCCATATGGAAACGTTTCATCAGCGCTTGCGACTACTTCTTTGAACAAAAAAACAAGAATGTTTCTTCTCAGAAAACCGTAGAACAAGCTAATCTGACGGCTAAGAAAGCAG
This sequence comes from Massilibacteroides sp., assembly GCA_036781995.1. GTDB lineage: Bacteria > Bacteroidota > Bacteroidia > Bacteroidales > Tannerellaceae > Massilibacteroides. The sequence continues at coordinate 3,610 of DAIPZX010000147.1, forward strand.
TAATCGAAAAGATTAACGCATTAGATCAAACGCTATCTCACGATGACGCACTTGCCCAACTCAAAGAATATATGGCAGAATGGGCTGCTATCGGTTTTGTTCCGTTCAGAGACAAAGATAAAATATACAAAGAGTATCACGGAGCTGTAGACAAACAGTTCGAACATTTGAACGTTGACAAAAACGATCGGAAAATGCAATCCTTCAAAGAAAACATATCCGATATTGCAGGCAGCGAACGTGGTAAAGGTCGTTTGTATAGCGAGCGTGATAAATTGATGCGCACTTACGAAAGGATGAAGAATGAACTTCAAACCTATGAAAACAACATGGGCTTCCTCAGTATCTCTTCAAAAGGCGGCGGCGGTTTATTAAAAGACATGGAGCGCAAAATCGAGAAACTGAAAGAAGAGATGGGACTCATCATCCAAAAGATCGATACAATAGACGAAAATCTGGAATAAAAACACCCTGTTCATAATCTCAATAAAGCCGTCCTCTATAGACGGCTTTATTTTTATCCATACAAAATGCCTGCTTTTCATATATTTAATCCCGGACATGAGACCGCCGTATTACTCGGCACAAGGAGTTACACTCCTCCCTCAAACGTTAGCTGCATGACGAAAGATTTGTCTTACCTGCCTCTTTGGTATGCCGATACAGACGATCTTGTTTATGTAGAAAATGCAGATCACGTTTTTTTAGAATCCTATCCTAAGGAACTAGCTAAACGCCCTTCACTCTTCAACAGCGCAAAAGAATACACAGAAGAATATAACGCTACACCCTGGGGAATATCCCCGCATATCCTGCATTATCTAAAGACAGCCGTAAGAGGAAAAGCAATCAAACTGGACATTCCGGAATGGAATACAGGCTATAAAACTTTAACAAGCCGTCAGAGCACGATCAAATGCCATCAACTTCTTAACGAACAATTGCCCGAACTGCATTTACCTTTTGCTCCGGAACAGGCAGAATCGGTCGAGGCTATTGAATCCCTTATGGCAGAAAAAGAACTGCCGATAGTGCTGAAAGCTCCCTTTTCTTCTTCCGGCAGGGGGGTCTTATGGATACGAGAGCCTCAACTAACAAGATCCGAACAAAACTGGATAAAAGGAGTTATACAAAAACAAGGTTTCATCAGTCTGGAAAAGGGCTTGAATAAAACGATGGACTTCGCTATGGAGTTCTATTCTGATGGAAAAGGCGAGGTTCGTTACGAAGGTCTGTCCTTATTTAACACCGGAGAAAAAGGAGCTTACACCGGAAACAGGCTGGCAGCACAAACTGTGTTAGAAGAAAAGATAACTTCCGTCATTGGCAAGGAAGAATTAAAAAAAGTCTGCCGGGCAGTTACTGAAACATTACAAACGGTTTATAGCCATACATATAAAGGTTACTTAGGCGTGGACATGATACTGTACGAACAAAACAATCAGAATCGGATTCATCCCTGTATAGAAGTTAATATGCGCTTCACAATGGGATTAGTAGCCTTACGGTTATTTGAATACTACCTGCATCCGGAAGCCGACGGAAACTTTTACGTTACATTCGACAAAGAACCGGGCGCAGCTCTAAAGCAACATCTTGCCTTAGAAAAAAACTATCCGTTAATCATCCGGGAGCAACGCATCCGCCAAGGATACCTATCGCTCTGCCCGGTATCAGAGCATACAAACTATCGCGTTTACCTGATTGTTTAACACGAAAAAGCATCCATTCGGTGTAGTACGTTTGCCCGGGGTCGCGTTTGCCCGGGGTTGGTTTGCAGCCGGCTGTGAGCCAAATATGAAAATAACATATTGGTAGAAAATTGGAATTAGGGAAAGATAATCTCTAATTATAAATTATCTTATGACATTCACTATATTTACAAATTATTTGAATGAAATATTCTAAATGGAACTCAATAGAATAAAAGAAGTCCTTGACAAAAAAGGAATAAAGCAAACTTGGCTTGCTGAAAAACTTGGTAAACGTTTTAATATGGTAAAGACCTGCTCAAACATTCAAAAACAAACAAGTAACCACATTCAAGCTTATGGATAAGGGAAATAAAGGAAAAATTCTGATTTATCAGAATGAAAAAGGGGATACTAAAATAGATGTTTTTTTCAGGAAGGAGGGCGATTGGTTGAGCGTGAATCTCTTCATTGCAGCTTTCAAATGATTTTGGCTATTGGTTATCGAGTGCGCTCCCGTGTTGGCATTCATTTTCGAAATTGGGCAACTGTGTAAACTAAACTCACATATAACAATCAAAACTGTAAACGAAAAACAGTAAAGGTCACCATGTTTTCAACATCACTATGAATCAAAAAAAACATAAGTATGAATTTTTGAA
>DAIPZX010000148.1:0-5953 GCA_036781995.1 Massilibacteroides sp.
TTTTTCCTGCTCAATACTATATCGGTCAATACTGCAAACCAATCAAAAAAATCTCCTTTAAATAAAGAAACTATTTACTTTTTTAACAAAAATAAATAACTTCAATCGTCTAACTATTAGCGAATTATATTTTTTTAAACCTGTTTTCTGTTTACTATTTCCGTTTACTCACACTAAGGTCTAATCCTACTGCTCCTTATCTTTGTTATTAATACAGAGAGAACAAATTATATGGTAAACTTCTATAATACATTTGTTAATCGAAGTAAAGCCTGAATTTAATATACATAAACCATGAGCAGAAAAAAAACAAAAGAAAAGGGATGGCTAAGACTATTCCTGTTATTTATGTTAGGAATTGGTATACATTCCAACCTATTCTCCCAAACCCAGGGAAATTTCACTATCAATGGTAATATTAAGGATACGTATGGTGAAGCTATAATCGGAGCCAGTATTCTTGAGAAAGGAACGACCAACGGAACAGTCTCCGATTTTGACGGTAATTTCACCTTGACTGCCCCGATCGGTGCCGTACTATCTGTTTCTTATATAGGGTATCTTACACAGGAGATTCCGGTAGCGAATAACACATCTTTCCAGATTACGCTGGCTGAAGATGTGGAAGCATTGGAAGAAGTTGTTGTAGTGGGTTATGCCGTAGGAAGCAAACGTACGATTTCGGGCGCTGTAGAGCGTGTGAAGAAAGAAGACATGAACGTGGGTATCGTGAATAACCCGTTGGAATCGATTAAAGGTAAAGTAGCCGGCGTGGTGATCAGCAAACCGGGTGGCGACCCTGCCGCAGGTCCTTCTATCCGTGTGCGTGGAACAACATCGCTTTCCGGAGGTAATGACCCGTTAGTTATCATCGATGGTGTGTTTGGTGACCTCGGACTGCTTAATGCCTTGTCTCCTCAGGATATCGAAACGTTTACCATCCTGAAAGATGCGTCTGAAACAGCTCAGTACGGTTCTCGTGGAGCAAGTGGGGTTATTGTGGTAACTACCGCTAAGGGAAAAGCCGGAGTAGTGAGTCTCAGTTATGACGGCACATTCGGTGTTGAAACGGTTTATAAGAACATCAAAATGATGGATGCCGCAGGTTATCGTTCAGCGGTAGAAGCCGGAGGATATGGCAATGCGATCGATCGCGGGGCGAATACGAACTTTATCGAAGAAATGCAGCGTACAGGATTCACCCAGAATCACCGTATTTCTTTCGGAGCCGGCAATGATCAGGCAAATTACCGGGCTTCTTTAGGGGTCATTGCCAATGAAGGAGTGATCAGAGGCAGTGATATGAAAAATTACACCACCAAACTGGATGCTTCGCAAAAGATGTTTGATAATAAAATGAAGATTGAATTTGGTGTATTCGGCTCTAAAAAGATCAATAATTATGTAAACGATCATCAAAAGACATTCTACTCTGCCGCGTCTTTTAACCCGACTTTCCCGGCTGCACAAAATACAGACGGGACCTGGCCGGAAGACCCGAATGCCAATGAAATAGACAACCCGCTGGGACGTCTTACCATTCAGGATAGAGAGGATAACGCTTACATCAATGTACACGGAAAGGTTTCTTACAACTTTACGGAGGATTTAATGCTTAGTGCATTCGGTTCTTATACCTACAACGACAAAAACAACTCAGTATATACGCCCAACAATATTAAAGCAGGTATCCGCGAAGGCGGTGGTAAGGCTTTGCTGAAAACAGACAAAAGCAATATCCTGATGGGTAACGTTACTTTGACCTATAAAAAAGAGTTCGGAAAACATCATTTCGATGCCTTAGGCTTGATGGAGGCACAGAAGTATGACTACAAAGGTTTTGAGGCGAATGCCAGAGGATTCGGTACCAACTATTTCGGATACAACAATCTGAAAGCCGGCGCTAGTGTAAAATACGGCGATGTGGCTTCTTATGCCAACTCTTACAACATTGCTTCTTTCATGGCTCGTCTGAACTATATGTTTGATGATCGTTATATCGCTACGGTCAATTTACGTACGGATGCTTCTTCCAAATTGGGTGATAACAACAAATGGGGTTTCTTCCCTTCTGCATCTGCTGCCTGGGTGATCAGTAACGAAGGGTTTATCAAAGACATCGATCAGATCACGAACATCAAATTGAGAGCAGGTTACGGTCTGACCGGTAATCAGGATGCTATTTCTCCTTACAACTCGTTATCATTGATGCAGCCTACAGGTATCACGACGGTAAACGGACAGCAAACCGTAACTTACGGATATGCCCGTAATGCTAATCCCGACCTGAAATGGGAAAAGAAAAAGATGTTTGACGTGGGGGTTGACTTCGGTTTATTCCAGAATCGTCTGAGTGGTTCGGTAGACTATTATATGTCACGCACAACCGGATTACTTTATGAATATGCTGTTCCCGTTCCTCCATTCTTGTTTGACAAACTGTTGGCAAACTTAGGTGAAATGGGTAACGACGGGGTCGAAGTAGCTTTAAACCTGGATGTGATCCGCTCAAAGGATATCGACCTAAAAATCGGTGCAAACGCTTCTTATCAAAAGAATGAAATCCGTTCATTGAGCGGTACGTATATGGGACAAGACTTGTCTACTTCCGAATACATGCGGTTGGTTAGCATCAACGGCGCAGGCTTTATCGGTGGTAATACGGGAGTAACCTATCAGATGGTAGGTCAGCCTTTAGGCGTATTCTATTTGCCGCGTTCAAGAGGTCTGATCAATGACGGATTGGGAAGCTACACGTATCAGGTGGAAGACCTGGATAAAAACGGCACGGTGGATATCAATGACGGAAACGACCGTTATATCGCCGGACAGGCGATGCCCAAGGTATACCTGGGTTCTAATATCAGCTTCAGATACAAACGTTTTGATGTGCAACTTCAGATGAACGGCGCGTTCGGGCATAAGATTTACAACGGCACGTCTTTGACGTATATGAATATGAATACTTTCCCGACTTACAATGTATTGCCGGATGCGCCCGGCATGAATATTAAGGACAACACGGTAACGGATTATTGGTTGGAAAAGGGAGATTATCTGAATCTGGATTATCTGGCGTTCGGGTATAATTTCGACGTAAAAAACTGGGGAAAGACCATTAAGAATATTCGTCTGACCGCTTCGGTTAATAACCTGCACACGTTTACGAACTATTCCGGACTGTCTCCGATGATCAATAGTTCAGTAAACAAGAAAGATCAGAATGACTTGGGTGTAGACGACAAACGTTTCTATCCGCTCTCACGTACTTATTCACTTGGTTTGAACATCACTTTCTAATACGTAAAAGACATGAAGAAGAAATTATTATATAGCGGTTTGCTGGCATTTGCCTTAGTAGGTTTCTCTGCCTGCGACTCATTCTTAGACGAAAACCCAAAAGATCAGATGCCCGAAGAAGAGGCTTACAAAAGTCCGGAACTGATCTACCTGAATACAGTAGCGAATCTGTACACCCTCATCGGAGCCTCTGACGGTAGTAACGGTCTGGGAGGAACAGACAGAGGATTATATGATATACAAACATTCACGGCGGATGAGGCGATTCTTCCCGTACGTGGTGGTGACTGGGAAGATGGTGGTTTATGGAAGCGCCTGTATCAACACCAATGGGATAAGTCTGAAGGACCTTTCAAAGGTACATGGGATTATCTGTACCGGGTGATCGGTTTGGCTAACCAATCTCTGGATAAACTGAACTCGTTGATTGAGTCGGATCCGGAAAATGTTTATTTGCCGGTGTATAAAGCTGAAGTTCAAGCCATCCGCGCAATGTATTATTATTATCTGCTGGATTGTTTCGGACGTGTGCCTGTCGTAGAGAAATCGGATATTCAGATTTCAGACGTTAAGCAGGCTGAACGCAAAGAAATCTTTGAATTTGTTCGTCAGGAATTGCAGGATGCGGCTCCTTTATTGAATACGGCAAACAGTTCTAAAGAAGGTGAATATTATGGCCGTATGACGCGTCCGGTAGCTTACTTCCTGCTAACTAAGCTGGCTTTGAACGCGCAGGTCTATTCGGATAACGACTGGACAGATAATAACGGTGCGCCCAACGGAAGCACGGACTTCGAAATGAACGGACAAAAGGTTCTCTGCTGGGATGCGGCTATTGCTTATGCCGATTCTATCACGGCCATGGGGTATAAGCTGGCACCCACTTTCTCTGCCAACTTCAGTGTAGGTAACGAAACGTCTCCGGAGAATATCTTTGTTATCCCAATGGATCCGACCAAGTATAACGCACAGTTTTTTTATATCATCCGCACGGTACACTATGCGCACGGAAAGGCTTATTCAATTGATGGTTGGAACGGAGCCTCTGCTACGAAAGATTTACTTGCAGCATTCCGTAAGAGTAAAAATGATCCTCGTCTGGAACTTTCGTTCTATACAGGCAAGGTGTTAGGCCCCGACGGACAACCGGTAATGGATGGCGATAATGAGTTGGAATACAAGCCGGATGCAATCTCTGTGGATGTATCAGGTGCGGCAGACGAAAAAACAGCCGGTGCCCGCTGGAAAAAATATGCAATCGACCCTTCTGGTCTACAAGCAGGCAAATTGCAAAGTATAGATTATGTATTATTCCGTTATGCGGATGTCTTACTGATGAAAGCAGAAGCTAAGCTACGCAAAGGCATGAGCGGTGATGAAGAAATCAACGAAGTACGCGGACGTGTCGGTGCCGATGTGATGTCAAACGCCAGCTTGAATGATTTGTTAGACGAACGTGCCCGTGAGTTATCCTGGGAAGCGGTTCGCCGTCAAGACTTGGTCCGCTTTGGCAAATACACGACAATCGTTACAACCGATGGTCGCGCATCTGCTCCATTCCGCAATGTGTTCCCTATCCCGCATGATGTGGTGTTGCTCAATAAGAACCTGACTCAAAATAAGGGATACGAATAATTACTTTAAATCAATACGTAAAGAATGTACAACATGAAAAAGATAATATATTATTTGTCGGCATGCATGCTTTTGCTGGGAACGGCAACAAGTTGTGAAGATAACGACAACTGGACCATCATTGAAGAAGCACAACCGGGAACATACATTGTAGGATCAGCCACTATTTTTAGCGGCGAAGCCTCTACTTCCGCGCTAAAACCGGTTAGCTTAGATGGAGACGAAAAGAGCAAGAATGATGTAATCGGAATCTATACCTGGTTAAAGGCAGATGGGGAGTTTAATATCTCCGTAGCCAAAGAAGCCGGACAAGAGCCTGTTCATTATGGTAAGGGTGAAACAGTGGAAGCAAAAGAAGGTGTTATTACGATCAGTAAGCTGGATGCGTCTGCCGCAGCCTTTAAAGTGGCTAAAGACGGACTTTATTACGTGGTAGTTAACACAAGCCTGAACGAGGTTTCTGTTTTGCCGGTCAACTGGGGCGTAATCGGTGCCGCTACTGCCGGTGGCTGGGATAAAGAAACGCTCTTCAACGCACCTGTATTTAATGAGTCAAGTACATCTGTGGAATGGACCTTGTCAACCGCTTTAGCTGCCGGAGAATATAAATTCCGCTACAGTGGCGACTGGGGTTATGAAATTCCATACGACGCTACGTCCAAGGTGAAACTGTTTACCGACGTCACCGGCACAAAAGAAGGAAGCGACAACACCTTAACCGAAGGTTATACCGACTTGCAAACCGGCGGAAGCAACCTGATTACCAATATTGGTGGAGAGTATAGCATTTCTATGAGGTATGATATCCGTGCCGGTAAATTCTCCGCGCGCTACATCCTGACTGGCGATCCGATTATTCCTCCTGCTTACCCCGAACAGTTATTCCTTGTGGGAGACGCCTTCAACGGTTGGGAACCGGCAACAGATGCGAGAGAGTTCGTTCCTGTAAACGGTACGCCAAGCTCATTCTGGAAGATCGCGTACCTGCAAGAAGGTGGATTTAAGATGACCATTAAGT
>DAIPZX010000149.1:0-5945 GCA_036781995.1 Massilibacteroides sp.
GACATTCTCCTCAAAGTTACAACACGTTACCTGTTTTAGTAAATCATTTTATATATTGTATACTGTACGTGCGATCTTATATATAGCTGTTGTAACGCATCCCAAGTGCAATTGATTTATTTGGAGGCAGGTTGTTTGCTGAAAAGATTCATTAACGTTTTACCATTGTCGTAGTAAATAACAAAAGTTTATATTTGCATAAATAAAACAGGTGGTTTGGTATTATGCTAAGGCAACATCTACAACAGAAATTACAACAAAAACTTTCTCCGCAACAAATTCAGTTGATTCGGTTGCTGGAGCTTCCTGCCATTGAGTTGGAGGAAAGGATTAAACATGAGTTGGAGGAGAATCCTGCTCTTGAAGAGGGGGCTGAGCCAATTGATGATTTTGAAGTAAATGACGATGTTGGTACGGATGAACTGTTGACCGGTGATTCTGATCTGGATATTTCATTGGGCGATTACCTGACTGAGGATGATATTCCTGAGTATAAATTGAGAGAAATACACGAACGGACAGAACAGAAAGAGGATATACCCTTTTCTGTCAGTCAATCGTTGAATGAGAGTTTGCTGCAACAACTCGGACTGCGTGATCTTTCGGAAAAAGATATGAAGATAGCTGAATATATTATCGGGAATATAGATGATGATGGTTATCTGAGGCGCGACTTGAGTGCGATTGCCGATGATCTGATATTTCAGGAAAGTCAGCCTGTGGAAGAACAAGAGGTGGAAAATGTACTCTCTGTTATACAGGATTTTGAACCGGTGGGAGTTGGCGCCCGTTCTTTACGGGAATGTTTGTTGATCCAGTTGGAGAAGAAAGAACCGACTCCTGTTACTGAGTTGGCGATACGAGTATTGAAAGACTGTTTTAGGGAGTTTACCCGTAAACGTTATGATAAAATACTCCGCGCGCTGTCTATAGAAGAGGATGAATTAAAAAAGATATTGCACGAAATTACTTTGCTTAATCCGAAACCGGGAAGTTTTCTTGGAGGATCAATGGAAGCAGCGATGAGCCGCGTAACTCCTGATTTTCTGGTTGAGGCGATAAATGGAGAACTCTTTTTATCCATGAACAACCGGGGAGTTCCTGAAATGCATGTCAATCGTGAATACTCGGAGATGTTTCAGGATTATGTATCCAATAAAGCTAATCAGACCTCGGAAATGAAAGATGCGGTTTTGTTTGTCAAACAGAAACTGGATTCTGCACAATGGTTTATTGAAGCGATTAAACAGCGAAACGATACGTTGAGTAGGACGATGGAAACGATCATGACCTTACAGAGAGACTTCTTTCTAACCGGAGACGAAGCTTCCCTTCGACCCATGATATTGAAAGATGTTGCAGAGAGAGCCGGGTATGATATTTCGACTATTTCACGTGTAAGTAACAGTAAATATGTACAGACTAATTTTGGTATTTATCCATTGAAATATTTCTTCTCGGAATCGATGCAAACAGATGCTGGCGAGGAAATCTCTACCCGTGAAGTAAAAAAAATAATAAAAGAACATATTGACGCAGAAAACAAACGGAAACCGCTGACCGATGAGGAGATGACGACTGTACTGAAAAAGAACGGCTATGTAATAGCCCGCCGTACTGTCGCTAAATATCGGGAGCAGATGGATATTCCGATTGCACGTCTGCGAAAAGAAATTTAAAATTATGAAGTTATTCGCTAATATTGTGTCTGTCCTGTTTCATCCTTTGCTGATGGTTACGTATGGGATGATCCTGACACTTTTATACACCTATCTGGCGATCTATCCGGCTAATCTGAAGTTGATTATTGTTGGAGGAGCCTTTGTTTGTACTGCGGTTATCCCCGGTTTGTTTATCCTTTTGTTGAAGTTTAGCGGAAGTGTTTCCGATCTGGAGCTGACCGATAGGCGGGAACGGGTACTTCCCTTTTTGATTATGATTTTCTCCATGATGATTTTTGTTTTTTTTATTCGCAGGATGCAAGTGCCGTTCTGGTTGATAGGCCTTTTGGTTGGGTCTGCGCTGTGCTTGCTGCTGTCTATGGTGATTAATTTTTTCTGGAAGATCAGTGTTCACGGCATAGGAATAGGAGGACTGATCGGCGCTGTAATGGGAGTTGCCCGTATTCATATGATAAATGCCTATGGGTTGTTTATTGTGCTGATTTTAGTGGCAGGTTTGGTTGCTTCGGCCCGGATTATATTAGGTAAGCATACGCCCATGCAGATCTATTGCGGAATTTGTTTAGGATTTATATGTACATTTGCTGCATCAATATTAAGTTACTTATATTTATTAATCTAATTTAAAACACTGAGATTATGAATTTTCCTGCTGAATTAAAGTACACGAAAGACCACGAATGGATTCGCCTGGAAGGTGATGTGGCTTACATCGGTATTACTGACTATGCGCAAAGCGAGTTGGGTGAAATCGTTTATGTCGATATTACGACTGAAGGTGAAACGATAGCTAAAGAAGAAGTGTTCGGTACGATCGAAGCTGTTAAAACTGTGTCTGATTTGTTTATGCCCATAGACGGAGACGTTCTTGAGGTAAACGCAGACCTTGAAGACAATCCCGAATTAGTAAACGAAGACGCGTATGGAAAAGGCTGGTTAATTAAAATAGGCGTAAAAGATGCGGCAGAATTGAATGATTTACTCTCTGCCGATGATTATAAAGCGTTGATCGCGAAATAAAAACATCACACGTTAAGAACATAATATAACCGTCATTGCGAACGTAGTGAAGCAATCCATCATGCTAACAACCGGATTGCTTCGTCGCTTCGCTTCTCGCAATGACGACTATTGATACATCTTTTTCGTTTCTATATTCTTTATACAAAAAACAATGACTCCGATAGTAAGTATTATCATGGGCAGCACTTCAGATCTGCCCGTTATGGAAAAAGCAGCCAAGTTGCTTGATGAAATGGAAATCCCGTTTGAAATCCACGCCTTGTCTGCTCATCGCACACCTGTAGAGGTGGAAGCATTTGCTAAAGGTGCAAAGGGTCGCGGCATTAAAGTAATTATTGCAGCTGCCGGTATGGCTGCTCACTTATGCGGCGTGATTGCTTCTATGACTACGCTGCCGGTGATCGGTGTGCCTATCAACTCTACGCTGGATGGTATGGATGCTTTGTTGGCAATCGTGCAGATGCCTCCGGGTATTCCTGTAGCTACGGTAGGAATTAACGGTGCTTTAAACGCGGCTATCCTGGCCGTTCAGATCCTCTCTACAGGAGATGAGCAATTGCAGGAAAAGCTTGTTCTTTACAAAGAAGATCTTAAGAAAAAGATCGTAAAGGCAAATGAAGAGTTGGCCACTGTAAAGTTTAAGTATAAAACGAATTGATATCTAAATTCCTTTATGGATTGTTTCAATTATAAACGTCGTGTATCTTCTGTGGCTCGCATAGGAAACACACCACTTGGGGGTGAAAATCCCGTTCGTGTTCAGTCTATGGCAAGTGTATCCACCATGGAGACCGAAGCCGCAGTTCAACAAGCCATGCGTATTATTGATGCCGGGGCGGATTATGTTCGTTTTACTGCGCAGGGAGAACGAGAGTCGCGTAATCTGGGTGTAATCCGCGGGCTGTTGAATGAAAAGGAATACCGTACGCCTTTGGTGGCAGATATTCATTTTAACCCCCGTGCCGCCGATGTGGCGGCTACAACTGTAGAAAAAGTGCGCATTAACCCGGGGAACTATGTGGACAAACAAAAGACGTTTAATCATATTGAATATACCGATGAGGAATATACGGCTGAATTAGAAAAGATCCGGGCACGCTTCGTCCCTTTTCTTAATCTATGTAAAGCGCATGGTACGGCTGTGCGTATCGGCGTAAATCACGGCTCCTTATCTGATCGTATCATGAGTCGTTACGGCGATACCCCTGAAGGGATGGTTGCTTCTTGTATGGAGTTTCTGCGGATATGCCGTGAGGAGAATTTCCGGGATGTGGTTATTTCCATGAAAGCTTCGAACACGGTATTGATGGTTCGGGTAGTGCGCTTGTTGGTGCGCACGATGGATGCCGAGGGCATGAACTATCCTTTGCATTTAGGCGTGACCGAAGCCGGCGATGGAGAAGACGGACGTATTAAAAGCGCCGTAGGTATCGGCACGCTATTAGCAGACGGCATTGGAGATACGATACGTGTTTCATTAAGTGAAGAGCCGGAGGTGGAAGTACCTGTCGGAAGAAAATTACTCGCTTACATTGAACAGAGAAAGAAGCATGCCCCAATACAGGCGGAATCAGCACCGGGATTTGATCCCATAACAGCCGAACGCCGTCAGTCACGCGCTGTTAAGGAGATCGGTTATCCACATTTGCCTGTTGTCATTTCAGATCGTAGGAATGGGAATTATTTGATTGATAAAAATGCTGTCCCTGATTATTTCTATACCGGAACGGTAATTCCTGAAAACCTTCCTCAGGGTGTTGGGTTGATTGTTGACGCAAGTGTATGGCATGGAGCGAAAGGAACTTTCCCTCACTTTACAATCTCTCAATTAAATGAAGCTGTTTCTTGCGGAGCTGAACTAAAATTTATCAGTCTTTCATATGATGATATGACTGCTGAAGTGCTTTCATTTTTGAAAGACGACAAAACTGTTGTTGTTATTCTGACGACAAATCATGCGAACGGGTTAGGGCATCAGCGCGCGGCTATGCATCAACTATTATCTGCCGGCTGTGATGTACCCGTGATCCTGAACAGAGAATATGCAGAAGCGGATACAGAAGCATTGCAGTTGGAATCCGCTTCTGATCTTGGAGCGCTTTTGTTGGATGGTTTTGGGGATGGTGTCTTGTTGCAGGATGAAAAGCTGGATTCTTTAGTCATTGATAACTGTATGTTCGGTATTCTTCAGGCCACCCGTACAAGAATCAGCAAGACCGAATTTATATCATGCCCCGGCTGTGGACGTACGTTGTATAACCTGCAGTCGACCATAGCCCGTGTTAAGGCGGCTACATCTCATCTGAAAGGACTGAAAATCGGCATCATGGGCTGTATCGTGAATGGACCGGGAGAAATGGCAGATGCGGATTACGGCTATGTTGGCGCAGGAAAAGGGAAGATCAGTCTGTATAAAGGCAAGACCTGCATTGTCAACAATGTGCCTGAAGAAGATGCCGTTGAACGTCTTGTTCAGTTAATAAAAGAGAACGGAGACTGGCAAAGCTAGAATATTATTATCTTTGTCTGTATATATAGAAAAGATAATAATCCAATGAAAGTAAAGATTATAAATAAATCTCATCATCCTCTGCCTCATTATGCGACTCCTTTATCCGCAGGGATGGATATCCGGGCATTTCTTGCAGAACCGGTTGAAATCAAGCCTTTAGAAAGAAAGTTAATTCCAACAGGACTATATATTGCTTTGCCGGAAGGCTTTGAGGCACAAATGCGTCCCAGGAGCGGTTTGGCTATCAAGCACGGCATTTCGTTGTTGAACACGCCGGGAACGATTGACGCAGATTACCGGGGCGAAATCGGGATTATTCTGATCAACCTTTCCAATGAACCCTTTGTGGTTAATGATGGCGAGCGGATTTGTCAGATGGTTATTACGGCGCATAGTCAGGTTGAATGGCAGCCGGAAGAATCATTAGATGAGACCGAGCGTGGAGCCGGTGGCTTTGGACATACAGGTAAGTAATAAAACGGATAAACCTATGCAGAGACAACAGATATACCGCTTCCTGCTTTTCCTTTTTTCTTTTGTAGCTTTTCCCTATTCTTATTCCTATGCGGATGATATAAAATCCGTATCCTTGAAGAAGGAGTTAAGCGAAGCGGAAAAACGGAAGTTTGATTATTTCTATTACGAAGGGCTGAACCTGAAACAAGCAGGGAAGTTTGACGCTTCTTATGACGCTTTTACGCATTGCCTTTCCATTGATTCTACGTCCG
>DAIPZX010000150.1:0-5936 GCA_036781995.1 Massilibacteroides sp.
TCTTCGGTTTTATTTTAATACTGGGTGTTATTTTATTAGCCGGAGAAATTGTACATAAAGTTATCGGAGCAACACCGCTTAGTGTGCTGAACCATTTAGGAGGAGGAGTATTCGGATTAGTCGTTATGCTCCTTTTTTTGAGCTTAGGTCTTAACTTCCTGGAGATTTTAGAAAAGAAAACCGCTCTTATATCTCCGGAGGTCAAGGTTGAGTCTCGGCTCTATGCGCCAATAAAGGAAATCGTGCCAACTATTTACCCCTACAAGTTGTTTTACAGTGAGTAAAAGATTGTTTTTAAATAAAGTATAATGCAGGAATCAAATGATATATTGAATGAAGTAACGACCAACGATTACAAATACGGATTTATTACTGATATTGATACGGAGACGATTCATAAGGGATTAGACGAAGAAACAGTTCGTATTATTTCCGCAAAGAAAAAAGAACCGGAGTGGTTGTTGGAGTTCAGACTGAAAGCTTTTCGCTATTGGCTTACGCTGGAAATGCCTGCCTGGCCGCATCTGACCATTCCCCCAATTGACTACCAGGATATTATTTATTACGCTGCTCCGAAGCAGAAAGAAGGACCGAAGAGTTTGGACGAAGTAGATCCTGAATTACTTAAAACATTCAATAAATTGGGTATCCCTTTGGAAGAACAGAAAATGTTGAGTGGCATGGCGGTTGATGCTGTGATGGATAGTGTTTCTGTAAAGACAACGTTTAAGGAAGTCCTGGCGGAAAAGGGTGTGATCTTTTGCTCCTTTAGTGAAGCGGTTTTGCATCACCCGGACTTGGTTCGGCAGTATTTGGGTAGCGTGGTGAGTTATCGTGATAATTTCTTTGCCGCATTGAATTCAGCTGTGTTCTCAGATGGTTCGTTTGTCTATATTCCCAAGGGCGTTCGTTGTCCTATGGAATTAAGTACTTATTTCAGAATTAATGCGGCAAATACAGGTCAGTTTGAACGTACGCTTATTGTTGCGGAAGATGATTCTTATGTGAGTTATCTGGAAGGTTGTACGGCTCCGATGCGTGACGAAAACCAGTTGCACGCCGCCATCGTGGAGATTGTAGCCCAAACAAACGCGGAAGTCAAGTATTCTACCGTTCAGAACTGGTATCCCGGTGATAAAGAAGGTAAAGGCGGAATCTATAACTTCGTAACGAAGAGAGGCCTTTGTAAGGGAGACAACAGTAAAATTTCCTGGACTCAGGTAGAAACCGGTTCGGCTATTACGTGGAAGTATCCCAGTTGTATCCTTGCCGGAGATAATTCCATAGGAGAGTTCTATTCTGTTGCCGTGACGAATAATTATCAGCAGGCAGATACAGGTACCAAGATGGTTCATCTGGGTAAAAACACCAGAAGCCGTATTGTCTCTAAAGGAATTTCTGCCGGGTTCAGCCATAATACCTATCGAGGTTTAGTGAAAATTTCAGCTCGTGCCGAAGGTGCCCGCAATCATAGCCAGTGCGATAGTTTGCTGCTTAGTTCTACTTGCGGAGCACATACCTATCCTTATGCTGATGTGCAGAACGAGACTGCTGTAATAGAACATGAGGCAACAACAAGCAAGATCAGCGAAGAGCAAATGTTCTATTGCCAGCAACGTGGAATTTCGGTAGAAGAGGCCGTAGGGTTGATCGTAAACGGATATGCAAAAGAAGTAATGAATAAATTACCGATGGAATTTGCTGTTGAGGCACAAAAACTGCTCAGTATTTCGCTGGAAGGCAGTGTCGGATAGATAATCTTAACGATATACAATAGACATGTTAGAAATAAAGAACTTGCGCGCCAATATTGACGGCAAAGAAATACTAAAGGGAATAAATCTAAAAGTAAATGCAGGAGAAATCCATGCGATAATGGGACCAAATGGCTCAGGCAAGAGTACCCTGAGTAGTGTATTAGTCGGGAATCCATCTTTTAAAGTAACAGAAGGCGAAGTGCTGTATAACGGTAAAGACCTGTTGGAGCTTGATCCGGAAGACCGCAGTAGGGAAGGTATTTTCCTGAGCTTTCAATATCCGGTTGAGATACCCGGCGTCAGTATGGTAAACTTTATGCGTGCGGCAGTCAATGAACACCGTAAGTATAAAGGTCTTGATCCTATTCCTGCAACAGATTTTCTGAAACTCATGCGCGAGAAGAGAGCCATCGTGGAATTAGATAATAAATTGACGGGACGTAGCGTAAATGAAGGTTTTTCAGGAGGCGAAAAGAAACGGAATGAAATTTTCCAGATGGCGATGTTGGAGCCTAAGTTGGCTATTCTTGATGAAACAGATAGCGGCTTGGATATAGACGCGCTTCGTGTTGTGGCAAGAGGGGTGAATCAAATGAAATCATCGGAAAACGCGACAATTGTAATAACCCATTACCAAAGGTTGCTGGATTATATTAAGCCTGATTTTGTACATATCCTTTATAATGGACGTATTGTAAAAAGCGCCGGTCCGGAATTGGCGCTGGAACTGGAAGAAAAAGGATACGATTGGATTAAAGAGCCTGAAACAAAAGCATGATATGGGAGCAGAAAAGCAATATATTGATTTATTTGCCCGGCACGAAAGCTTGATCAGCAACCATGCTCACGAGGTGATGAATAAACTTCGAACGCAGGCTTTCGAAGACTTTAAACGGATGGGGTTTCCATCCTTGAAGGATGAAAACTACAGATATACAGATGTTCAGAAAGCCTTTTCTCCTGATTATGGACTGAACCTGACACGTATAGATATGTCTTTTAAACCGGAGGATGCGTTTCATTGTGATGTGCCAAATCTGGGAACTTCGCTTTACTTTATGGTGAATGACTCGTATGTTGAAAAAACGCATAAGGATAAAAAATTGCCTGAAGGGGTATATGTCGGAGGATTCAGACAATTTGCAGAAATGCACCCGGATGTAGCTGCCCGTTATTATGGAAAAGCGGCATCAACAGAACAAGATGCAATCATTGCCCTAAACACCATGTTGGTGCAGGATGCTTTTGTTATTTATATACCAAAAGGAGTAGTCCTGGAAAAACCGATGCAATTGATCAGCATGTTGCGTAGTCAGGTGGAGACTATGGCTAATCGGCGTATGCTGATTATTCTGGAAGCCCATTCGGAAGCTCGCCTTTTGGTTTGTGATCATTGTCTCGATTATAAGCACTTTTTGACTACGCAGGTAGTAGAGATATTTGTGGAAGAAGGGGCGGTGTTTGATTTCTATGAATTGGAAGAAACCAATGATCTGACTACGCGTTTCTCCTCCCTACATGTGCAACAGGCGGCCAATTCGAATGTACTTGTCAATGGCATTACCTTGCTGAACGGACTTAGCCGCAATAATTACTATATTGAGTTGAACGGCGAGCATGCTGAAGCTACTTTGTGTGGTATGGGCGTGATGGATAAAGAAAAGAAAGTGGATGTTTACAGCCACATAACCCATGCCGTTCCTGATTGTCACAGCACCGAGTTGTTCAAAAATGTATTGAACGATAATTCGATAGGTTCATTCAGCGCACGTATTCTGGTGAAGAAAGATGCACAGAAGACACAGGCTTATCAAAGTAACAGAAATCTGCTTATTTCTCCTGATGCCCGTATGTATAGCAAGCCTCAATTAGAAATTTATGCTGATGATGTGAAGTGTTCTCATGGAATGACAACGGGACAATTAGATGAAACCGCTTTGTTTTATCTTAGAAGCCGTGGTATCCCGGAAGTAGAAGCACGTATGATGCTGAGTGTTGCTTTTACTGCCGATGTGCTTGATCATGTGCGTCTTGAACCATTGCAGGAAAGATTAAAAAGCTTGGTTGAAAAACGTTTTCGTGGCGGATTGGCGAACTGCTCCGGTTGTAATTGTTTTTGAAAATACAGATGAAATTAGTTGTTATTCGATCACTATATTCGAATAACAAGCTTTAAATCAGACTGAAGGTCATGTTGTAAAGAACTTCGCAGGAGGTTCTGAAAACGATATGACCTTTTACTTTATATCCTTTTGCGTTGCGTATACCTCCTGTTCTTTAAAATAAATAAATAGTTAGAACCCCTGTAGTTTTCATTAATAACTATATCTTTGTGATAAGATATAGTAAGTGTATGGCAGATAAAGAGCATATTTGCAGGATAGATCTCAAACAAATTTTAAGACAAAAAGCGCCGTCTCTCGCAGGGAAAATACCGGGCTTTCTTGTGAACTATTTGATAAAGACTGTTCATCAGGATGAGTTGAATGATATCTTAACCAGATATCAGGATAAACAAGGTGTTGAGTTTATGCAAGAATTAATCGGTTATTTCGATTTGACCCTACAACTTGTCCATGAAGAAAACATTCCTGATAAAGGGCGGTTTATATTTGCATCTAACCACCCTTTGGGAGGCTTGGATGGGATATGCTTATCGGCCGTTATCGGTGGTAAATTTGAGGGGAAGATAAAGTATCTTGTGAATGATTTATTACTTTATTTGGCCAATCTGAGAACTATTTTTGTTCCGATAAATAAACATGGAGCACAAGGGAAAGAAGCAGCCCGGTTGATCGAAGAAGCGTATGCCTCTGATAATCAGATTGTCACATTTCCTGCAGGGCTCTGTTCTCGGAAAATAAAGGGCGAAATCGTAGATCTGGAATGGAAAAAATCCTTTATCCAGAAAGCGGTAGAATGTCAGCGGGATATAGTTCCTGTTCGCTTTGAGGGACAAAATTCATCCTTCTTCTATTGTTTGTCGAATGTCCGTAAGGCTTTCGGTATAAAAATGAATTACGAAATGATTTATTTGCCGGATGAAATGTTTCATTCAAAACATAAAACGTTCAAAATATATTTTGGAGAACCAATTCCCTGGCAAACGTTTGATAAAAGCAGAAAGCCTGCAGAGTGGGCAGAGTGGGTGAAGCAAATTGTTTATAAACTTAAGTAATAGCAAGGTGTATTATGCAGATGCAGGAGATAATTAGTCCGGTAGATAAGGAACTGCTTAGAGCGGAACTGACGAAAGACAAACTCTTACGGAGAACCAATAAATCGAATAATGAAATTTATATTATTACGGCTCATGATTCGCCTAATGTAATGCGGGAGATTGCGCGTTTGCGTGAAATCGCTTTTCGTTATTATGGTGGGGGCACGGGTAATGAAATGGATATCGATGAATATGATACGATGGATAATGCTTATCGGCAGCTGGTGGTATGGAGTCCGGAGGATGATATGATTTTAGGAGGTTATCGTTTTTTATGTGGTTCTGATGTCAAGTTTGATGACGCCGGAAAACCGATGTTGGCGACTTCGCATTTGTTTAATTTTTCCGAAGAATTTATAAAAGACTACCTTCCTTATATTGTTGAGCTTGGACGATCATTTGTTACGTTGGAATATCAGTCTACCCGTGCCGGTGCAAAAGGATTGTTTGTTTTAGACAACCTTTGGGATGGGTTGGGAGCCTTGTCTGTCATTGATCCTACGCTTAAGTATTTCTTTGGTAAGGTAACCATGTATAATACATATAATACCGAAGCCCGGAATATGATTTTGTATTTTTTAGGTCTGCATTTCCCGGACAAAGACCAGCTGATTACTCCCGTATATCCTCTTCAGACAAATATGGATATGGAGAAAATGAAAGTTCTTTTCCCACACGATGACTTCAAGGAAAATTATAAAATATTGAATGCTGAGGTACGTAAATTAGGTATCAATGTGCCTCCGTTGGTGAGTGCCTATATGAGCCTTTCTCCACAAATGCGGGTGTTTGGAACAGCAGTAAACTATGAGTTTGGCGAAGTGGAAGAAACCGGTATCCTGATCGCTATAAACGAGATACTGGAAGACAAGAAAAAACGCCATATCGAAACTTACCTGAAAGAAGATCAATCAACCGATCTGATAAAGAATGCGGAATAAATAAAAAAAATCAATAAA
>DAIPZX010000151.1:0-5872 GCA_036781995.1 Massilibacteroides sp.
AGATTGAAAAACAGCCCCAGGTTTGATCCGATAGCCGATCCACTCAATACAATAGGAGACTCCAATCCTACCGATCCACCTGCTCCTACGGTTAATGTAGCGCCTATTACCGGAGAAATAATATCTGCTTTTTTGAGTTTGCTTTCTTTTGTCGAGATGGCATGCAGAATGCGGGTGATTCCTTGTAGTTTTTTCTCTTTCAGAATAAGACGAACAAAAATATAAGTTAATGAAAGTCCGAGTAAAGGAAAGGCAAAATAAATAATGTTGACCGAATGAATGTCCAGACTGTTTTTCAGAAATTCACTAAAGCTGAAGACCATATTCTTTAGTAGAACGGCAGACAGTCCTGAAAGAACGCCAATGATCAGACTTAATACAATAATTAATCGCTGTAAGGGCACTTTGGCTGCCAACACTTTGATTATGTCCAGATAATGTATTAATAACCGATGTTTTATCATCTGATCTGAGTTTACGATATGTTCCTTTTTTATCTATCGGTAAATATATTCAAAGAATCTGAATAAATTGAAAAAAAGAGACGATTCCATATAGAAACCGCCTCTTTTACTTCTGTATTGGTCTGAACGTTTTTATTGTATCGTAACCTCTATTGTTTTCAAATCCTTATCCAAAGATGAGCTGCCGTAAAGAATCTGGTATTTACCCGGAAGGGTTTCGAAAGCTTGCGTGTTGTCATTAAATGAATAGAAGGCTTTCTTGTCAAGTTCCAATGTCACCTGCTGTGCTGCTCCTGATTTTACGTTGATGCGTTTGAACGCGCGTAGTGTTTTTAGTGGAGACTGCGGATCGTTCGGGTTCTTGATGTAAACCTGTACCACTTCGTCGCCGTCTGTTTTGCCGGTATTCGTTACGTCGAAAGATATACTTACTCCTTCTTCCGTTGTAATTGTGCTTTTGGATAATTGAGCATCGGAATAATTGAAGGTCGTATAGCTTAGTCCGTATCCAAAGGGATAAAGCGGGGTTTGCGTCATGTAGCGGTAGGTGCGTCCTTTCATGCTGTAATCTTCAAAGTCGGGCAATTGGTCTGCCGATTTGTAAAACGTAACCGGCAGGCGTCCGGCAGGATTATAGTCGCCAAACAAGACATCAGCTACCGCTGTTCCGCCTTCCTGTCCGCCATACCAGGCGTTGAGGATGGCATCCAGATTTTGATCTTCCCAATTCAACGCCAGTGAGCTTCCCGTACACAGGATGTAAACAACCGGCTTGCCTGTTGCTTTCAAAGCCTGTACCATTTCACGCTGAACTTTTGGGATTTCGATGTTTGTGCGGTCGCCTTTTCTGAAACCTTCGGCATCAACAGGCATTTCTTCACCTTCGAGACGAGGAGAGATACCGCCAACGAAAAGAATCACGTCGGCATCTTTCATACGGTCTGCCGTTTGTTTGAAGTTGACAGCTTCCCGGATACCGAAATCGAAGTTCAGGTCCGCACTTCCGAGACGTTGCATATATTCGATAACGATAGCGTAGGTTTTACCTTGCTCTGCTTTTAAAATATATTTACGTCCGTTTGTATATTCGCTTTCCCACATTTCCGCAACCTTTTCGCCGTTGATAAGCAGACGGTAGGCGTCATTTCCGGATAACTGGAATTCGATTTCTCCTGTAACCGGAGATACAAATTCTCCTGTAAAGCGGGCAGAGAAGTTCAATAGATTAACATTAGGCGCAAACTGTGTGTTTCCTCCTGTTGTATAATGCAGGCTTTTCACTAAACCTGTATGAGCAGGCGTACCGTCAAAGTCCGGGTTGTTGAAAAACTCTGCCGCAAAACCTGCTCCTTGGGCAGATGTCACAAATGAGCTATAGTCTTTCAGGATAGTTGCGTTTGTATGATCGCACCCTAATTCGTAGATCACTTCAGCGTTAGGCGCTTTCCGGCGGATACCGTCAAGGATGGTTACCGTATGAGAAGGAAATCCGTTGTAATTTGCCCACAGCATGGTCGAGTCTGCCGCGTTTGGTCCTACAACGGCTATTTTCTTAATCTCTTTATTCAGCGGGAGCGTATTGTTTTTGTTCTTCAGCAAGACAATACTTTTACGTGCCATATCCAATGCCTGTTGTACATGTTCAGGGCTCTCCACTACGCTGTAAGGAATTTGAGCAAAAGGAACTCTGTCTTCCGGATCAAACATGCCTAATTCAATACGGGCACGGAACAGGCGGCGCAAAGAAACTTCCAGATCCGCTTCTGTGATGATACCCTTGTCCAATGCTTGTTTCAGTGCACGGTAGCTATTTCCACATTCTAAATCCGTACCATTCAGAACAGCATCAGCAGATGCGCTTGCCGCGTCAGCATGTGTTTCGTGGCGAGGGGTGTTCTTATCTTTCTGCCAGAAATCATTAATAGCACCGCAGTCGGATAAGATTATATCATCAAACCCCCAATCATTGCGCAATATCTGTATCAATAGTTTGTCGCTTGAACAACAGGGTGTGCCTTCAAAACGATTATAAGCACACATCACTTCCTGTACATTACCCTCTTTCACCAAAGCCTCGAAAGCCGGGAGATAGGTTTCCCAAAGATCACGTGGTGTGCTTACGGCATTGTATTCGTGCCTGTTCCATTCCGGACCGCTATGAACGGCATAGTGCTTGGCACAAGCATGTGTTTTAAAGTAATCCGGATCGTTACCCTGCAATCCTTTCACAACGGCAACTCCCATCCGTTCGGCCAGGTAAGGATCTTCACCGTAGGTTTCCATACCACGTCCCCATCTGGGATCACGGAAAATATTGATATTGGGTGTCCAGAAGGTTAAACCTTTATAGCGGTCATATTCGCCGTCTCGCTGATATTGATGAAATTTTGCACGTGCTTCGTCACTGATCATGTCGAAAGTAGCCAGCAAGGCTTCATCGTCAAACGTGGCCGCCATACCTATAGCCTGTGGAAAAACGGTTGCTTTTCCTGCACGGGCTACCCCATGCAGCGCTTCATTCCACCAGTCGTATTCGGGAATCCCCAACCGTTCGATAGCCGGAGTTTGGTTCATCATCTGGGCTACCTTCTCCTCGGTAGTAAGCAGACTTAAGAGGTTGTCTACCCGTTCTTCGACCGGAAGATCGGGATTTTGGAAAGGATAGTCGTATTGCTTCTTATTGCATGACGCAAAAGAGAGCAGTACGACTAATGCACTCATGGTAAGTTGTCTCATTTTCATAGAATTAAAATTGATATTGTTTCCTTTACGGTAACGATTTTTGTAAGATGTTTGTTGATAATCGTTTAACGTATTATTTCTGAGACAAAACTAATCTTTTGAGTGCATTTATTCAAGTATAAACCAATATATTTACGATATTCTGTGCTTATATAAACAGATTTACATTCGAGTCTTCTGCTCGTTCCATGTAAGCCGCTACACCTCCGAGGGTGGCATGATCTATCAATTCCTCTTTTTTAATGCCCATCACATCCATACTCATGGTGCAGGCAATCATTTCAACGCCGTTTTCGATAGCCATGATCATCAGAGATTCCAGACTTTCTATATTCTTCCGCTTCATGATCAACCGCATCATCTTGCTGCCGGCTCCTCCCATATTCATTTTTGAAAGCGCCAATTTGCCACTATGTGCCGGAAGCATCCAGCTGAACATCTTACCGAACAGGTCTTTTTGTACTGCCGGCTTTTGTCTTTTCTTAATAACGTTCAATCCCCAGAAAGTGAAGAACATGGTTACTTTCTTTCCCGTCGCGGCGGCGCCATTAGCCAGCACAAAAGAGGCTAAAGCCTTGTCCAGATCATCGCTGAAGACGATGAATGTTTTATTATCCCCACTTGTTTGTATTGTTGCGGAACAAGTATCCTGTCGTTCGATAGCCGCATGTATGATACCTTTTTTATTCTCTAACGAGGCGAGATGAGCACCTGCCATTTTACACCAGGCAGCTACATCTTTTTCAAAACCCGGATCGCTTGCCGAGATAGTCAGTTGTTCGCCGGTTTTCAGATTGGCATAGTGCTTTTTCAGTTGCATAACCGGACCGGGGCATTGCATTCCGCACGCGTCAATATGGATCGCGGATCGTTTTTCTTCTTGGCCGTCTTCCGAGGTAGGTCTGTCTAATGACGGGAGATTTTTATCATCCGCTTTGGCTGTTGCTACGCTCCATGTCTTATAACCTCCGGAAAGGTTACGGATATTTGTATAGCCGTTTTGCGCCAATATTCTCCAGGCGAGATATCCTCTTAGACCTACGGCACAGAACAAAACGATGTCTTTTTCTTTGGGCAATTCATTCAGCCTTTCCCGTAATTCGTCGACAGGGATATTTATCGCGCCGGGGATGGTACCTAAGCTGTTTTCCATCTGTGTTCGCACATCGACAAGCAGTGTGGATGCCGGTAGTGTCGCTATCTCTCGCCAATGGATGGTGCGGACTTTCTGTGTAAGCATATTTTCGGCTACGAAGCCTGCCATATTAACGGGGTCTTTAGCCGAAGAATAGGGTGGGGCATAGGCGTGCTCTATAGCAATCAGATCGGTGATGTTTCCTCTGCTCCGGATCACCTGCGCCAGCATTTCCATACGCTTGTCTACTCCTTCAATACCAACCGCCTGTGCGCCCAGCAACCGCCCGTTGTCCGGACTGAACAATATCTTTATACTCAGCGGTATGGAGCCCGGATAATAGCCGGCATGAGACGCCGAGTGTGTATAGGATGAGGTGTAGGCGATTGCTTCTCTATTCAATAATTTGGCATTGGCTCCTGCGGCGGCCACTGTGAGGTCAAACACTTTGGCAATCGATGTGCCGATACTTCCTGCGTAGATATGCTTGTTTCCGTATATAATATTGTCGGCAACAATACGCCCTTGCTTATTCGCCGGTCCTGCGAGAGGGATTAATGCCTGTTTGCCTGTCACTAAATGCTTTACTTCAACGGCGTCTCCCAGCGCGTAAATATCCGGATTGGATGTTTGCATGTATTCATTAACCGAAATACCGCCTAAAGAACCGATTGTCAAGCCTGCCTCCCGGGCTAATTTAATTTCCGGTTTTACGCCGATGCTGAGAATAACCATATCCGAGTCGATGCGCTGACCGCTTTCTAAATGAGTTATGATGCTTTGTCCTGTATCTTCAAATTCGGATACGCCATCTTCCAGAATCAGGCGGACTCCTTTTTCTCTCAAATGCCGGTGTACGATTGCTGCCATGGAATAATCAAGCGGAGCCATTACCTGATTAGCCTTTTCCACAATACTTACTTCTATATTGAGGTTGTGCAGATTTTCCACCATTTCAAGACCGATAAAGCCGGCGCCAACCACCAAGGCTTTGCGAGGTTTCATCGCAGACGTATAGTCCTTAATACGATCTGTATCCGGAACCGTACGAAGCGAAAAGATTTTATCACTTGCTATACCTTTGATCGGTGGCTTGATTGGGGCGGCTCCCGGAGAGAGAATCAGTTTATCGTAATTTTCATTGTACTCCTTTCCGGTAGCTAACTCCCGTACCGCGATTTCCTTTAGTTCCGTATTTATGGATAATACTTCCTGCTCCGTGCGGATATCAATGTTGAATCGTTCGGTAAAACCTGCTGCGGTTTGCACAAACAGCTTATCTCTTTCCGTAATCACATCTCCGATATAATAAGGCAATCCACAATTGGCATAAGAAACATACTGCCCGCGTTCGAACAGAATGATGGTTGCTTTTTCATCTAATCGCCTTAGTCTGGCTGCAACAGTTGCTCCTCCAGCAACTCCACCTACTATTAAATACTTCATTATCATTTGTTTTTGTTTATATTCGATTATAATGTGAACAAAGGTAATAAAGTTTCTTATATATATAATGTCAATAAGAAAATAT
>DAIPZX010000152.1:0-5851 GCA_036781995.1 Massilibacteroides sp.
CTCTGGGGTATCTTTTACATGCTAACTCCCCGGAATTTATTTCATGTGCCCTATTCTACATTAGTATATTCCGTCGAAGGAGAACTTTTGGGCGCAAGAATCGCAAACGATGGGCAATGGCGGTTTCCACAAGCGGATTCGCTGCCTGACAAATTCATTACTTGTCTGACAACATATGAAGACAAACGTTTTTTTTACCACCCCGGTATTGATCCTATAGCTTTAGTTCGTGCGATAAGAAGCAATCTGCGTTCAAAGCAAATTGTTAGCGGAGGCAGCACACTCACCATGCAATTGGCCAGACAGGCAAGAGGCAATCAGAACAGAAATATCTACGAGAAAGGGATTGAAGCGCTATGGGCTGTCTTTCTGGAAACCACCCACAGCAAACAGGAAATACTAAAACTGTATGCTTCGCATGCCCCGTTCGGAGGCAATGTGATTGGTATGGAAACAGCTGCCTGGAGATATTTTGGTCGGAGTGCTTTTCATTTATCCTGGGCAGAAAGCGCTACATTAGCAGTTCTGCCTAACTCTCCGGCACTTATCCATCCGGGACGTAACCGCACGGCTCTAAAGAAAAAGCGAGACAGGCTGCTGTTTGCACTAAAGGAGCAACACCTTATTTCTGCCGAAGAATACGATCTTAGCTGCATGGAACCCTTGCCCGAAGCGCCGTTACCCCTACCCAACGAAGCACCACATTTATTGGCCCGGATGAATACAGAAACCAATCAAAGCCGGCTGAACACCTCTGTAAAGCAAGAACTACAACGGCAAGTTCAGCGAATCACAGACAGCTACGCACGGCAATACAGCAGCAATCACATCTATAACCTCGCTGTACTTGTAGCCGATGTAGAAACAGGGGAAACACTGGCTTACGCCGGAAATGTAAGTTTCAAAGGGGATGAAAAAAGGGGTAACCAAGTAGATATCATCACATCTCCCCGCAGCACGGGCAGTATTCTAAAACCATTTTTATATGCAGGAATGCTACATGACGGACTGATTCTTCCATCTACTTTAATATCGGATGTACCTCTCAACATCAATGGATTCACCCCCCAGAATTATAATAAAACCTTTTTTGGCGCAGTGTCTGCTCATCAGGCGATAGAGCGTTCGTTAAATGTCCCGCTTGTACGTATGTTATCACAATATAACACAGGCAGATTCATGTCTTTATTGAAATCTATGGGAATAACCACATTGCGCTTTAATGAAGAGCATTATGGCGCATCGCTCATCTTAGGCGGTAGTGAAGGTACGCTTTGGGATCTGTGCGGAATGTATGGTTCATTAGCTCGTGTGCTCAAACATTACCGAACTTACAACGGGCGATACAATCCGGCGGATATACACCCGCTTGCGCTTACGATTACAGAAAAAGAGATTCCTATAACGAGCATAACAGATAGCAGACTTACAGACAAGCCGCTATTATCAGCCGCCTCTCTTTGGTTTATGACAGAGGCGATGGCAGCTCTTAACCGACCGGAAGAAGAAACCGACTGGCAACAATTTTCTTCGATGAAACAGGTAGCCTGGAAAACAGGTACCAGTTATGGCGGAAGGGATGCCTGGGCAATCGGTTTCACGCCGGGGCATGTGGTAGGTGTTTGGGTGGGAAACGCTTCGGGAGAGGGGCGTCCGGGATTAACCGGAGTGGGCAACGCTGCTCCGGTATTGTTTGATGTCTTTTCGCTTCTGCCCTCCTCCGGTTGGTTTGATATGCCGTATGATGAATTGGAGCAAATAGCGGTTTGCCGCCACAGCGGACACAAAGCCTCTGCTATCTGTGAGCATGCAGACATGACTTATATTCCGATCTCCGGCAATAAAACCGCCATTTGTCCGTATCACCGTCAGATACATCTTTCAGCCGATGGTCGTTTTCGGGTGAATAGTTCGTGCGAAGCAACGGAAAATATGCTTATCCGCTCCTGGTTCGTACTGCCTCCTGCTCAGGAGTATTATTACAGAAATTATCATATCGACTACCGCCCGCTGCCTCCCTTTAAACCCGGATGCGACGGCACGCAAAGTCGGCAAATCGACCTGATCTATCCCGAGCACAACGCTATCCTTTATCTCCCGAAAGGCTTCTCCGGCGAGCAGGAAAGTTTCATATTCAAAGCCGCCCACGGACGGGATGACGCGACTTTATATTGGCATCTGGACGATGAATTTCTGGGAGAAACACACGGGCAGCATCAAATAACCTGCCGTCCATCCTCCGGCAAACACCTGCTTACCCTCATCGATTCATGGGGCAACCAACGTAAGATTTTATTTGAAGTGAAGAGATAACCAACCAAATTTATAAGCGAAATCACTTATAAATATACTTTATAAGCGAATTCACTTATAAATGTAGTTTATAAGCTAAAATGCTTATATTTGCAAAAATATAGTAATTATGAAAAGAGCGACAATTTCAGCAGACATAGTAGCCTCTTCTTCTCTATCAGCAGAGGAGTTAGAGCATCTGACCCAACAAATACATGGTCTTTTTGAGAAAATACAATGTTATCAAAAGGATAACAAGAAAGAAGAAATCAAGATGCGTTTGACTGCCGGCGATCTTATTGAATGCTTACTGTTCGATCCGAATGACGCGTTACGAATAACTTTAGCTCTTAAAGCAGGAATCAAATCATTTGCCTTAGACAATTCCATTAAACAAGACTCAATGACTGATAAATATCGAAAGTTATTTGAAGTTTATGGAATACGTGCTGCCATCGGTATTGGAGAAATGGATATTGAACTTATCGACAGAAATATTTTAAAAGGAGAAGCTATCAATATCTCCGGAAGACTCATTGCTGAGCAAAAAACATCCAACAAGGAAAGAGTAATCATTAAAAACACCTTGTTTTTTGGGTCAGAATGCGAATATCAAAATTCCATTTTCCAACCTTTGTTATCACTTCTTGATACAATCTTTGCAAAGATGACACGCAAACAAAGTGAAATCATATTATGGAAACTCCTGGGACACTCCGAACAAGAAATCGCAGAAGAGTTTAATGTATCACAATCATCTGTAAATCAACATTCTAAAAATTCAGGATGGACTTCAATTGAAGAAGCTGTCAATTTATTTTCCGTATTTGATTTCCAACAAAACAAATGACATAGGTTTATTATGGAGAAAATTTTAATTGCCCAGTTTATTGCACATATCATAGCCGATTTCTTCGCGCAGTCCGACTCTATTAGTAGAGAAAAACAGAGAAAAGGTCTCGCTTCATGGTCCATGTATATCCATATTTTAATCGTATTTATAGCATCATTAGGAATGACTTTTTCCTTTGTATTTATGGGGTATGCGGCAGCAATCACCATAATCCATCTTTTGATTGATGCATTAAAATCTTTTACTGAGAATTGGCTTAAAAAGTCCGAAAGAACCGGAAACAAGTTCTACGCGAATCATTATGTATTCTTTATTGATCAGCTATTACATTTAATCGTAATATACGGTGTTGTAGCCATGTATTGGACAAAGAATCATTCCATGCCCACTTATCTGGAAATCTTTACGGTTAATCAGCTGTTGATTCTGACTGGATTTCTTTTGTGCATGAAGCCGGCTAATGTAGTAATCAGAAACTGCTTATCGTCCTTGAATTTATATAACGTGGAGGATAATAAGAATGATCTCGCAAGAGCCGGACGATGGATAGGCACTATCGAGCGTATTATGACAATGGTATTGGTTATGCTACAACAATATACCGCCATTGGATTTATAATAGCAGCCAAATCGGTACTAAGATACAGCGACAGTAAAACGGGAAAGACCGAATATGTATTGATCGGTACGCTATTGAGTTTTGGGAGTGCGCTGCTTATCGGTATAGGTATTAAAGAAGGTTTTTTTGAATCACTCCTGAAGCTCGTCTCCTACAACTGATTACGAACGAACATCTGCTATTCCATAACGGTTAATTCTTCTAAAACCGACAACAAAATTACGTGACCGGGCGTTATAAACTCGTAATATTATAACAAAATACTAAATATAATTCAAAACATGGGATTACTGGAATCATCGGCATGGAGATATGCCACAAAAAAATTTGACCCTTCCAAGAAAGTGACACAGGAACAGATTGACCAGATTATAGAAGCGGTAAAACTTGCTCCTACTTCTTCGGGTTTGCAGCCTTTTCAACTTTTGGTTATTACCGACCAGCAATTAAAAGAACAACTCGTGGCTCCGTCTATGAGTCAGCAACAAGTGGCAGATTGCTCTCATTTACTCGTTTTCGCAGCATGGGATAATTATACCGCTGAACGAATAGACCATATGTATCACCTCATCACAGAAACAAGAGGACAGGCTACTGATACATACAAGTCGTATACAGACAGACTAAAGGCGTCTTATCTGCCCAGACCGGCAGAAAAAAACTTTGAGCATGCCGCACGTCAGGCATACATCGCTTTTGCTTACGCTATCGCTATGGCTGCGGAACTAAAGATAGACACCACACCCATGGAAGGTTTTGATAATGAAGCTGTCGACAAGATTCTCAACCTACAGAAAAAAGGATTGAAGAGCGTCCTTTTGCTTCCGATTGGCTACCATGCCGAAGACGACTGGTTGCTCAACCTGAAGAAAGCAAGACGACCGCTTTCGGAACTGGTTACCTATATCTGACGATAAAAAAGAAGCCGCCTCATTTTGAGGCGGTTTCTTTTTTATCGTTAACTTTGCCAACAAAAAATTGTGCTATGAACAAAGCCTACGAGGTGACTTTCTCTCCTTTCCGTGCTTTCACCCGCGAGAAGTGGAGCCAACTGGATGAGCACCCTATGTTTCCCGTTTCTGATATTGATTTAACTCAGCTACAGGCGCTCAATGAACCTCTTACCCTTCAGGAAGTGGAAGAAATCTATATTCCTCTGGTCCGGTTGCTGCAAATTCATCTCACCCACTACCGTAACCTGCACAATGAACGCGATCAGTTCTTTTCCGATACAAGTAAACCCATCCCCTATATTATTGGCATTGCCGGAAGTGTGGCAGCGGGAAAGAGCACCACTGCACGGGTATTGAAGAAGTTGCTTTCCATGACGCCGGAGCAACCGAAAGTGGAACTGGTTACTACCGATGGATTTCTGTATTCCAACGATGAATTGGAAAAACGCGGACTCCTGAACAAGAAAGGATTTCCTGAAAGCTACGATACCAAACAACTGTTAGCATTCCTTGCAAGTGTAAAATCCGGACGAGACACGCTTGAAGTGCCCGTCTACTCTCATCTTTATTACGATGTAATCAAGAAAGAGACCATTAAAAACCCCGATATCCTTATCGTAGAAGGGATCAACGTGCTGCAAGTCTCACCCGGAAAGAAAATACGGAGAAGGGTCTTTGTTTCAGATTTCTTTGATTTCTCCATTTATGTGGATGCCAGCGATAAAGATTTACGCAAGTGGTACATTGAGCGGTTTAGAAAACTACAGCAGACTGCGTTTCAAGACCCGGATTCCTATTTTCACCAATATGCCTCTTATTCCGAAGACGAATTGCTGAAATTCGCCAATGAAGTGTGGGATGAAATCAACCAGCCCAATCTATTGAATAATATTCTTCCTACCCGTTTTCGGGCCGACCTTATTCTTGAAAAAGGAGAAGAGCATTTTGTAAGAGGCGTACGTATCCGGAAAATTTAGAAGCTGTTTTGAATTTATTTTCTACTAATTTTATTAAGTATAATTTGAAATCAGGAAGAATCCGGTTACTGTTAAGAAAAAATAACATGTAAAAAAAACAACGTAACTATTCAGCCAAAACTATTCTTAATTTACCATTTACCGAACCCATTCGGTG
>DAIPZX010000153.1:0-5831 GCA_036781995.1 Massilibacteroides sp.
GATTGCTTCGTCGCTTCGCTTCTCGCAATGACGTCGCGGTTTGATGACGCCATGACACAGGGCAAACGTACGACACCGAATGGGTTCGGTAAATGGTAAAATTAAGAATAGTTTTGGCTGAATAGTTACAATTCTACCTGACTCCAAATTATACTTAATAAAATTAGTAGAGAATAATTTCAACAACCAACTATAGTAACAGGACAAACGCCCCGTTTAGCGCAAAATTCAGCAATAATGCAACACGGATTGTTTTTTTTAGCTCAGCCTGTGCAGCCTTGATCTTTTTTGCTCCCGTTTTTTGGATCAAGTCAAAAAAAGTTTTACGACGCACAACGTTTTCAGTATTTTAATAACTTTGTCTTGGATACAAGTATTGATTTAATACCCAAGTTGATGAAAGCAAAAACAGTTGAGCGCATCACCGCGCTAAGAAAAATAATGCGTGAACACCAAATAGAGGCATATATCATTTCGGGTTCGGATCCGCACATGAGTGAATATCCTGCCGACAGATGGAAAACACGCCAATGGATATCGGGTTTTACGGGCTCAGCCGGAACGGTGGTTATCACAGCGGACAAGGCCGGTTTATGGACCGACTCGCGTTATTTTCTGCAAGCAACCGAACAATTGCAGGGCAGCGGGATAGAACTGTATAAGCTGGGACTGCCGGAAACGCCGTCTATCCCCGAATTCCTGCTTATGGAATTGAAGGAAGGGCAGACTGTGGGATTGGATGGAGAATGCTACAGCATCGCCGACTCACGTATTTTGGAGCAAAAATTAAGTCGCAAAGGTATTCAAATTGATGCTTCCGGGGATCTGCCGGGAGAGTTATGGCATGATCGGCCGGAAGTGCCCGGTGGTGCTTTATTTGAAATGCCGGTTGAGTATAGCGGTAAAAGCACCGTTGATAAGATTGAGGAGATAAACGCCAGGCTACGCCAATCGGAAGCCGACTGTACGATTTTGTCAGCGTTGGACGAAGTCGCCTGGACATTTAATATACGCGGCACGGATGTGACCTTCAATCCGGTAGTGATCGGCTATGCTTTTATTTCCGAAAAAGAAAACGTACTTTTTATACATCCAAAGAAGCTGACCGAAGAAGCGGCTAAAAGGTTGAAAGCAGCAGGTGTTATTCTGGCTGATTATGCGATGATACAGACCTATCTGTCACGCCTGCCGGAAAGTAGTCGTATATTCCTTGATCCGGCTAAAACGAATGTTGCCTTGTACAATGCATTACCGAAGGAGACTACCATAATCGAGGGTATTGCTCCCGTAAGCCACCTGAAGAGCGTCAAAAACGAAACAGAGATTAAGGGTTTTCGCAGCGCTGTTGTAAAAGACGGTATCGCACTCACCCGGTTCTTTCTTTGGCTGGAAAAACAAATGGCGGCAGGAGAAAAAGTAACCGAGCTAAGCGCGGCAGCCCGGCTGACTGCTTTACGCGCGGAACAGCCGCAATACATCATGGATAGCTTTGAAACAATATCCGCCTATGCGGAGCACGGAGCGATCGTACACTATTCGCCAACGCCCGAAACAGACGCCCGGTTACATGCCGAAGGACTTTATTTGTTAGACTCCGGCGGACAGTACCTGGATGGCACGACAGACATCACCCGCACCATTGCGTTGGGAGAGCCGACCGAGCAGATGAAAAAGGATTTTACCCGCGCGCTTAAAGGCACAATCAGTATGGCTAAATGCAAATTTCCCGATGGCGCCCGCGGTTGCCAGATTGACGCATTCGCCAGAAAACCTCTTTGGGACGCGGGAATCAATTACCTACACGGAACGGGTCACGGCATAGGGCATTGTCTCAATGTACACGAAGGACCTCAAAGTATTCGCATGGAAGAAAATCCGGTCGTTTTGCGTGAAGGAATGATCATGAGCGATGAACCGGCAATATACAGAACCGGCGAATACGGCATACGGATAGAAAATATTATGCTGATCTGCGAAGACAGTGTAACAGAGTACGGTCGTTTCCTTACATTTAATACACTTACACTTTGTTACATCGACACAAGTCTGGTGATCCCATCCATGCTGTCGGCACGGGAGCATGCCTGGTTAAACAAATATCACGAAATGGTATATGAGTTGCTAAGTCCGCATCTTAACGCGGAGGAAGCGGCTTGGTTAAAAAATAAAACAACAGAAATTTAAACGTATGGCAATCATAAAATCAGTCAGGGGATTTACCCCTAAAATCGGAGAAGACACATATCTGGCAGACAATGCGGCTATTATCGGTGATGTAGAAATCGGCACGGGATGCAGTATCTGGTTCGGCACCGTGCTGAGAGGCGACGTCAACTCCATTCGTATTGGCAACGGAGTCAACATTCAGGATGGTTCGGTGCTGCACACCCTTTATCAGAAATCAACGATCGAGATTGGCAATGATGTATCCGTCGGTCATAATGTAACCATCCACGGAGCCAGGATATGTGATGGCGCGCTGATAGGCATGGGATCTGTTGTGCTGGATCATGTGGTGGTGGGAGAAGGCGCCATTATTGCCGCCGGATCGGTAGTGCTGAGCAATACCATCGTAGAGCCCGGCAGTATTTACGCCGGTGTGCCCGCCAAGTTTGTGAAGAAAGTAGACCCTGCCCAGTCTCAGGAAATAAACCAACGCATCGCGAAGAATTACCACATGTATGCATCCTGGTATAAAGAAGACACCAAGGAATGAAAAGGTGGGGAGTAGCGATTATACTTGTAATAGGCGGCGTGGCGGCGTTTATCACGCTGCCTTCCAATTATTACCTGAGAAGAGCGCTGGTGCATCTGACTCCGAAGATTGATCAATATCCGATTTTCGAGAACAGGGTGGTTAAGGCGGAAGCTCCTGCTCCGTGGGAATTATCGCCACACTATAATCAAGCGGCTATTCCCGAACAACTGGAAGCGGAATTTGACAAGTACGGAACAGTTGCTTTTGTCGTAATCAAAGACAATCAGCTGTTGTTCGAATCCTATTGGAAGGATTATTCCTCTTCTTCACGGAGCAATTCCTTCTCCATGGCAAAAAGCATTGTGGCTTTAGGTATCGGTTGCGCGATTGACGACGGATTGATCCGTGACGTAAACCAACCGGTCCGTGATTTTATCCCGGACTTTCCGGGGTTTGACGGAGAGGTTTTAACTATCCGGCATTTGCTTACCATGAGCGCCGGCGTAGACTTTGAGGAAGCCTACACCTCCCCTTTCTCTCCTACCACCCAATTATATTATGGTAACAACCTGGAGCGCGTGGCATATAGCATGAACGAAATTGAAAAACCGGGCGTCAATTTTGTCTATCAAAGCGGAGTTACCCAACTGTTAGCCTTCGTATTGGAAAAGGCAACGGGAGAAAGGTTGTCCGACTATGTTTCCCGTAAGCTATGGACTCCGATGCAAGCCGAAGAAAACGCACTCTGGAGCTTAGACAAAGCAGACGGAATGGAGAAAGCCTATTGTTGCTTTAACAGCAATGCCCGCGACTTTGCCCGTTTCGGTCAATTAGTCCTGAACAAAGGTGGTTGGAACGGAGAGCAGCTTATTTCTTCTTCCTTTTTAGAGGCAGCAACTACACCCGACAACTCCTTGCTATTCGCAGAGTATAACGAACCCAATCAATGTTATGGTTATCAGTTTTGGCATTTAACATACCGGAATATGGAAATACCTTATATGCGAGGCATCCTCGGGCAATACGTTTTCATACTACCGGAGCAACATGCCGTGATCGTCCGTCTGGGAGAAAAACGAAGCGAAACGAGAACAGCTCAACATTATCCGGACGATATCGACATCTGGCTGGAAGCCGGATTATCAATTATAGCAAATTCGAATCAAACAACGACCAACTAACAGCATCATGACACGTATTTTAAGTCTTTCAACTTGTACAATCATCGTATTTCTACTGCTGTCGGCTTGCACACAGACCGGCAAAGACACGCAGGCAATCACCTTCAGTGAGCCCGTTCAGTTCAATCCTCCCGGATATGTCTGCTACCGGCTTGCCCATCCGATCAACATAGACGGAAAATTAAGTCCGGAAGAGTGGGAAAATATCCCCTGGACAGCTGATTTTACAGATATTGAAGGCGCCATACGACCGAAGCCCCATCTGCAAACCCGGGCAAAGATGGCTTACGACAGTACCGGCATGTATTTCGCAGCACGCATGGAAGAGCCGCATGTCTGGGGCACGATAACACAGCACGACGCGGTTATTTTTCATGACAATGATTTTGAAATATTCCTGAATCCCTCCGGAGACACGCACAACTACCTGGAATATGAAGTAAATGCTTTGGGAACCGTTTGGGATCTGTTTCTGACCAAGCCTTACCGTGAAGGGACCGTTGTATTAAACAATTGGGAGTTTGCGGGAATGAAATCCGCGGTACATGTAGACGGAACAATCAATAACCCGAATGACACAGACCGCTCCTGGAGTGTGGAAGTATTCATTCCGTGGGAATCCATTTATCAACCCACGCGCCGGACAAAAATGCCTCAGGCAGGCGAACAGATCCGGGTCAACTTCTCGCGCGTAGAGTGGACTACGGCTATCGAGAATGGTCAATACACCAAAGTGCCCATCGCCGGTGAAGATAAGATCAGAGAATACAACTGGGTTTGGGCGCCAACGGGAGTGATAGACATTCATCGCCCGGAGTTCTGGGGATTTGTTCAATTTTCGGAACGACAAGGTGGAGAAGGAGAAGAAGACTTTGTTTTACATCCGGAAGAAGAAGTTAAATGGATGCTGCGCAATTTGTATTACCGCCAGTCGCATTACTACAAAACCTACGGATATTACGCAGAAAATCCCGCAGATTTACAGGCACAAGCTATTTGCGATGACGAACAAATAAAAGCCATGCGTATTTACACCTCACCGTCTGCCTACGAGCTTACCCTACCCTACCGGGAAGAGTTATGGCATATTCGTCAGGATGGGTTGGTGTGGAAAAAGTAACCAGAACACTTCTTAAATAAACAGGAATAAGCTCAAAGCCATCACAACCATTCCGCCTATCAATCCAAGAATAGACAGATGATGCTCGCCGTATTTTTGAGCGCTTGGCAAAAGCTCATCCATGGAGATAAAAACCATGATACCGGATACCGCCGCCAGGATAAAACCATTCAGGGCAGGCGTCCAGAACGGCATTAAAATAAGGAAGCCAAACAAGGCGCCAACCGGTTCCGCCATACCGGACAGAAAAGACAGCCAGAAAGCTTTTTTCTTATTACCGGTAGCGTGGTAAATAGGTACGGAAACGGCAATACCCTCAGGTATATTGTGAATGGCAATAGCAAACGTAATGGGCAAAGCCACCTCAAGACTATTCAACGCCGAAGTAAACGTAGCGATACCTTCCGGAAAGTTGTGAATACCAATAGACAGCGCGACCATCATTCCCGTTTTTTTCAAACCGGTTTGTTTCTTATCCAATTCTTCCACACGATGCACCTCGTGCGGATTCTTATCTTCCGGTATGATGAAGTCGATCAAACTAATCAGCGCCATTCCGCCAAAGAAAGCGAATAGCATATATAATATTCCCCAACGTTCGCCGAAATCTTCAACCAAGCCTATTTTTGCTTCAGGCATCATTTCCATGAATGACACATAAATCATCACTCCGGCTGAAAACCCAAGTGCAGTAGACAGGAATTTAGTATTCGTCCGTTTCGTAAAAAAGGCTAACACGCTTCCTATTCCGGTAGAAAGACCGGCAATAAGCGTTAAACCAAAAGCTAATAATATTGTCTGAGTATCCATGAATTTATATGTTTGGGCAAAA
>DAIPZX010000154.1:0-5789 GCA_036781995.1 Massilibacteroides sp.
ATCAGTAACAATCCCTTCAATTCGGGATTCTACAAATTGATAAGCAATTCCTGCCTCATCTTTCTTAATTCCTTCTGCCCGAATATTATATTGACTAATAAGAGAACTCAACAGATCAACAGCTCTTTTCTTTTCATAATCATTATAGCTCAACTCAACAATATTCGAAGTTTTGGAAAACTCCTCGATATTTAGTTCTTCTAATATTTCTTCAGCAACCCACATAGAAGGACGGATGTCAATCTTCATTGCTATTTTTCCCTTTTTTTCAGATAACGGTCTCCAATCCAATGTAAACGCACCCTCTTTCAATTCAATCTGCACAGGGAGGGATTCGTAAGTTAGCGTTCCCCTTTTTTCTTTTCCAACCTTAATGCCAACCTTCACATTCTTACCGACTGAAACATCCAATGATATTACATCTATCAGTTGTCTAAACACGGAGGAATCTGCGGTTACCTGCAAAGGCGAATTTTCATACATTTTATATTTCCATGCATAGGGTTTGAAGTACTCCACATTCAATCCCAAGTCCAACACCATCTTATTAGCCAGATTCGTTGATGCCAAAATAGCCATTTCGTCATCTAAATTGATACCATTTCCTCGCATTCCACTTAACCCAAAAGACTTCATTATTCCAGCAGCATCACCTAACCCGAGACTACCAGAAGACATTAATTCACTTTCGTCCTGTAACTGGATACTGGAATATATTTCATACGTTTTTGGATAAAAAACCAAATAAAGCACCCCTAAGATCAAAGAAAACACAAATGCTGCCAAGAACAGCTTCCAATGCAATAAATATCCAACAAGGATAGACTTTAAACCTATATTTTCGTTATCTTTTACTTCCATGTTTCTTATCTCGTTGCAGCTATGATTATTGAGGAGATGACAGATACAGTGCTAAGTATTGTTGAAAAGATAGTTAGCTTATATTGCTCTGCCTGACTATAATTAGCATTTTTCTTTTTCGCATCGTTAGGCTCTACATAAACAACGTCATTCTGGCGCAAATAATAATAAGGGGAGGCAAATAAAGTCGGATCTGTAAGATCAATCCTTCCGTGTGTTTTTTGCCCATTATCGTCACGAATGATCATTATATTTTTACGATTCGCATTGATTGTTAAGTCTCCTGATTGTCCAATAGCATCGAGGATAGATAATCTATCATTACGAACGCTTAATGCTCCGGGGCGAGCAACCTCTCCTAAAAGAGTTACTTTAAAATTAACAATCTGAATATTGACTATTGGTTCTTTTATATATTTTGAGATTTTTTCTTCCATCAGCTTACTAAGTTCTTGTTTCCGCATCCCTTCTACATGCAGCCTTCCCAAAACAGGAAAATTTATATCCCCCTCTTGATTTACCAGATAAGTATGCAACTGAGAAGCCGAGCCAACATTTACCTCTCCTTGTGTAGCATAAGCGTAAACCGGCGGATTAAATGGCGTGGTCACTGTCGGGTCCCAGGCAGTGACGGTTATTGTCAGCACATCGTCCGTACATATCTTAGACACATAAGTTTGGTTCATTTGTTCAATCTGTGATGCAGTAAGATCATCTATCCCTTGAAAATAAGCAACATCTTTAGGTGTTGAACAAGCCCCCAAAAGGAGAGATAGAAGAAGAAAAGAAAAGATTTTAGATCTCATATCTGTTTTTCAAAATTAATTGCAAAGTTATGATATTTCCCGGTATAGAAAAATCCTTTTCCGATTAAGATTTTAATCATTATAATAACGATGCTTTTTACGGTATATTGCGCCATTCTATTGTAAAAAGAAGGAACTTTTCCCGTTTTTCTTTATTAATGCCGTACATTTGCGTAAAACAAATAAACTGAAATGATTCAAATCGGGAAATACAATACGCTGAAGGTTGTAAAAGATCTTGACTTCGGTCTTTATCTGGATGGTGGTAACGAGTTGGAAATTCTTCTTCCGGCGCGTTATGTTCCTAAAAATGTGAAGCCGGGGGATGAGATTGAAGTATTCATCTATCATGACAATGAGGGCAGACTGATCGCTACGACGGCTCGTCCTTATGCGACAGTTGGTGAGTTTAAGTTCATGGAAGTGAAGTCGGTCAATTCAATAGGCGCGTTTCTTGACTGGGGGATCATGAAAGATCTATTGGTTCCGTTTAAAGAGCAGAAGATAGAAATGAAAGAAGGACGCTGGTATCTGGTTTATGTCCGATTAGACCATGTCACCCAGCGGATCATGGCGTCTGCACGGATTGATAAGTTTCTGAATAATACACCTCCAATTTATGAAGTGAATGAAGAAGTGAATGTCCTGATAGCAGATGAAACAGAAATCGGCTACAAAGTCATCATCAATAACAGTCATTGGGGATTAATCTATCACAATGAAGTTTTTCAAAGACTTGAAAAAGGCGAAGAGCATAAAGCCTATATCAAAGAGGTTCGCGAAGACGAAAAGATAGATGTCAGCCTGACCAAATTAGGCTATGAGAAAGTAGGCGGCGTTGCAAGCATTATTTTAGATAGTCTGGAAGCTCAGGGAGGATTCCTGGGCGTGCATGATAAAAGTGAGCCGGAATTAATCTATTCGTTATTCCGCTGCAGCAAAAAAAGCTTCAAACAGGCAATAGGCACCTTATACAAACAAAAGCGTATCACCATTGAAAATAACGGGATACGCCTGATCAAATAAAAAAAGGTAATCCGGGCAGGATTACCTTTTTGTTTCCTTTAAGTCTGAACTTCAAGTTAACCTAAATACGATTTGAGGAGCTTGCTACGTGTTCCTTGTCTTAATCTTCTGATTGCCTTTTCCTTGATCTGGCGGACGCGCTCTCTTGTGAGGCCAAATTTGTCGCCAATCTCTTCCAATGTCATTTCCTGACAGCCTATACCGAAGAACATTTTGATTATCTCACATTCTCTTTCGGTTAATGTAGCAAGTGCCCTATCAATCTCCTTCGCCAGTGATTCATTCATTAACGACCGGTCAGCAATAGGAGCATCATCATTCACAAGCACGTCTAAGAGGCTATTGTCTTCACCTTCCACAAACGGAGCATCTACGGAGATATGTCTTCCCGACACTTTTAATGTATCAGTAATCTTATCTACCGGTATGTCCAGTTCTTCTGCTAATTCTTCCGGCGACGGTCTGCGTTCGTTTTCCTGTTCGAATTTCGAGAAGGCTTTGCTGATTTTATTCAACGATCCTACTTGATTCAACGGAAGGCGAACGATTCTGGACTGTTCTGCCAAAGCTTGCAGAATAGATTGGCGAATCCACCATACGGCATAAGAAATAAACTTAAAGCCTCTTGTTTCATCAAATTTTTCAGCAGCTTTAATCAAACCCAGATTTCCTTCATTAATTAAATCGGGTAAACTTAACCCCTGATTCTGGTATTGTTTTGCTACTGAAACGACAAAACGAAGATTGGCGCGAGTCAATTTTTCTAATGCTCTACGGTCTCCCCTTTTAATTGCCTGTGCCAATTCTACTTCTTCTTCAACTGTGATAAGATCCTCACGTCCAATTTCTTGGAGGTACTTATCAAGCGAAGCGCTTTCGCGATTGGTAATGGACTTCGTAATTTTTAATTGTCTCATCCAACGATTTTATTGAGAAATACGGGATGCAAAGATAATACTTTTTATTGCAACAATTGGCTGGAAGCATCCCACATCCAGCCAATTAAGTACCTTTAACAATCTTTTTGCTCAGAAAACACCTGTTTCACTTATTCGGATAAATCGATCGCATAGTATCTGGTACGTCCATTTGGATAGAATCCTTTAATGAAAAGACCCTGTTCTTCCGAATTCCCTTTCAGTATTTTATCTACTATTTTATCGATATCGTCCGCTGATGATATTTTTTGATTATTTACGATCATTATAATGAAGCCTTTTTTAATACCGGCGTCACGCAATTTGCCATTCGTCAACCCGGCAACTTCCACTCCATAGCTTACGTTCAATTGTTTTTTCTGACTATCAGAAAGCGTTTTGAATGCAGCGCCGAGAACTTCAGACGGATCGCCTCCTTTCTTTACCTCCGTACTTCCTTGCGCATTACGCAGTTCTACAGAGAATGTCTTTTCGGTTCCCTTACGGTTTACTATCACTTTCACTTTATCTCCGGGACGATATTTACTGATCTGTTCCTGCAAAGCATTCGACGATTTAATCTTAACATCGTTCACCGATATAATTACATCCCCTTCCTCCAGACCGGCTGCTTTAGCCGTGCTTCGTTCTGCAAAAGACGCGATATAAGCGCCATCAAGCACTTTCACATCTGCCCGTGCTTCTTCAGCTACATTCTGAACATCCTGAATCATAACTCCCAGCACAGCACGTTGTACAGCGCCATACTGCTTTAAGTCTGCAGCCACTTTACCTGCGATACTGATTGGCACCGCGAAAGAATAGCCTGCAAAATTACCTGTCTGCGAATAAATCGCCGTATTAATACCAATCAATTCGCCCTTGGTATTGACCAACGCACCACCGCTATTACCCGGATTGACAGCCGCATCCGTTTGGATGAACGATTGAATCTGATTTATTGAGGTACGATCAAAGGAAATTGAACGGCTTTTCGCGCTCACAATACCGGCAGTAACCGTAGAAGTCAGGTTGAACGGGTTACCAACCGCCAGCACCCACTCGCCTACTTTTATCTTTTCAGAATCACCGAAAGGAATGGTAGGAAGATCTTTTTCATCAATCTTGATTAAAGCAATGTCTGTCTGCGGATCAGCGCCTATCACTCTGGCAGGATACTTCCGATTGTCATTAAGCGTCACTTCTAATTCATCCGCTCCATCAATCACGTGATTATTGGTCATGATATAACCGTCAGTCGAAATAATCACACCAGAACCGGCTCCTTCACGAGGCTGCGGATTGGGGCGGGAGAAACCACGATTTCCAAAGAAAAACTCAAACGGATCCATATACTGCCCTCCGCCTCCTGCCTGAACAGTCGAGGTAGATTTAATATGAACCACACCATGTATAGTAGCTTCCGCCGCTACTGTAAAATCTATATTTTCAGCGGCAACGGAAGCAAAGTTAGTCATCCGCACAGGTTGGGAAAACACGCCCTCAACCACAGTTGGCTCCAACTGTTGCTTTTTGCTCATCAAATACGTATTGGTTCCGACTGCCACCGCGGAACTCACCGCCGCTATCAGCACAAAACCAAATACATTTTTCCATGTCTTTTTCATATCCCTTGTTTTTTAATTAAACACTTAAATTTAACATTTAAACTGCAACAAATTAAACTCAAAAACTGTGCGAATAGTTTATCCTCGAACTATTTTTCAGCTCTTTTAACGACAAACCCAACTTACTTAACGGCGTTTAACAGTACTGTGCTATGCCGAGTACTTTACCATCAACCCCAAGTGACATTATAGACATATATTCATATTACAATAACAGCAATACTGTCAGATTGTTCTCATTTTTGTCAGTTTTTGATTTTTAAAACGGTATTTTTTTTTCAGCGCAAGAGAATCCATTCAGCGTAGCACGGTTGCCCTGTGTCATGGTTTACTCTGTGTCCCGGCATTGTCAAACCGTATCGTCATTGCAAGCGCCGCGAAGCAATCCAGCAGACACCACTTAGATTGTTTCGCCACTTCGTTCCTTGCAAAGACGATACAATTTCAAATTTTATCCCATTTTTTCACATTTGAAAATCAATGTGTATTTAGGGCATAAAAAAACATAACTATGAATTTGGAAAATCATAACTATGAATTTGGAAAATCAT
>DAIPZX010000155.1:0-5771 GCA_036781995.1 Massilibacteroides sp.
TGTTTTTGACTAAAGAGACAAAAATATCAGAGAAAAAAAACCTTAATAAAAGAAGCAAGAGGTTGTATAATTCTATTGAAAATTAAAATAGATGAAGATAGGGCGAGGCTAATGTGTTGTATAACATGCTAACTAATCAATCCCCAATTGGTCTTTTTGCGGAATAATTTTCTTAAACGTTCGTTCAGAATCTGGTTGCTTTCATCCTCTAAACCGGGGTCTTTGTCTAATAACTCATTGGCTATATCTCTTGCGTATTGCAGTATTTGTCCATCCGAAGCTAAGTTGGCTATCTTGAGATACACTCCTTCTCCGCTTTGTTGTGTTCCTTCCAGGTCGCCGTGTCCGCGCAGGCGAAGATCGGCTTCGGCTATTTCAAAGCCATCGTTAGTGCTAACCATGATTTCCAGTCGCTTACGGGTGTCATTGCTCAATTTGTAAGAAGAAACCAACACGCAATAAGACTGTTCGGCTCCGCGCCCTACACGTCCGCGCAATTGATGTAGTTGAGACAACCCGAATCGTTCGGCGCTTTCTATTACCATAACAGAAGCATTAGGGACATTTACGCCAACTTCAATGACGGTAGTCGCCAATAATATATTTGCTTCGCCCGATATGAATTTTTGCATTTCCGCGTCTTTATCTGCCGCTTTCATTTTACCATGCACCATGCAGACTTTATATTCGGGGAAGACGTCTTTGAAAATCTCAAAGCCTTCTTCCAGATTCTTATAGTCTAATTTCTCGCTGCCTTCAATTAAAGGGTATACCACGTAGACCTGACGGCCTAACTGAATTTCCTTTCTCAGAAAGTCATATAATTGTGCTTTTTTATTATCGTAGCGATGTAATGTTTTGATCGGTTTTCGACCGGGAGGAAGCTCGTCTATAACAGAAACATCCAGATCTCCGTATAGCGTCATGGCTAATGTGCGTGGGATAGGCGTGGCTGTCATAACCAATACATGGGGAATTATCGAATTCTTCGTCCATAAACGCGAACGTTGCTCTACGCCAAACCGGTGTTGCTCATCTATAATGGATAGTCCCAAGGAGGAGAATACCACCGTTTCCTCAATCAGCGCGTGTGTACCGATCACAAGCTGTATTTCTCCGGAGGC
This sequence comes from Massilibacteroides sp., assembly GCA_036781995.1. Taxonomy (GTDB): domain Bacteria; phylum Bacteroidota; class Bacteroidia; order Bacteroidales; family Tannerellaceae; genus Massilibacteroides. The sequence continues at coordinate 1,125 of DAIPZX010000155.1, forward strand.
GATAGCCGGCAGTATTTTTTCTCTTTCTTTCTTCCGGGTAGAACCGGTCAATAAAGCAACATGGATTGGCATGTCTTTAAGAAATCCCATCATAGTGGCATAATGTTGATTTGCTAAGATCTCAGTCGGAGCCATGATGCACGCCTGGTATTTATTATCCACGGCAAGCAGCATGGCTAATAAGGCGACTAAAGTCTTCCCGCTTCCTACATCTCCCTGCAGCAAACGATTCATTTGCCTGCCGCTTCCCATATCTGCACGTATCTCGCGTACAACTCGTTTTTGCGCGCCTGTCAATTCAAAGGGAAGATAGTCTTTATAAAAGGTGTTGAACATTTCTCCGACATTCGGAAATATGATTCCTTTTAGTTTTTGTTTCCGCATGGTAGCGGTGCGAAGCGTATTTAACTGTACGAAAAAGAGCTCGTCAAACTTGAGGCGCAATTGGGCTGATTTCAACACTTCGGCTGAATCCGGAAAGTGAATATTTCGTATCGCTTCCGGCAAGGACATCAACCGTGTTCTATCAAGCAGATACCGGGGCAGCGTCTCGGGGATATCCCAATTCAACGATTTGAGAAGTGAATATTGGAGGTTTTGTATGGCTTTTGAGTTCAGAAACGACTTTTTCATCTTCTCTGTTGTATTATAAAAAGGAGTGAGTCCTCCTGCCACCTGTCCGCCTTGCTCTATGGGGTCGATCTCCGGGTGGGCAATGTTGTAACTATGTGCAAATTCCGTAGGCTTGCCAAAAACAATATACTCCTTGTTCAGCGTATATTTGTCTTTCACAAAGGCTATCCCCTTAAACCAGACCAGATCAATCACGCTCGATCCGTCTGTGAAGTGAGCCACAAGCCTTCGCGTACGACCTTCGCCAATCGTCTCAAATGAAAGTATCCGTCCTTTCAGTTGAATATAAGGCATAGATCCGTTAATCTCCGCCACTTTGTAGAAGCGGCTGCGATCCACATAACGGTAGGGGAAGTAATACAGTAGATCTTCATACGAGGATATGCCGGCTTCTTTTGTCAGAATATCCGCTCTCTTAGGACCTACTCCCGGCAGATAGGAAATCGAACGTTTATCCAGGTCAAGCATAGGGCATTATCCTCTCCGTTTTCAGGTTAGACTTCCAATAACATTTTAGCATAAAGCAGATCGGAAGAGGTTGTTATCTTGATGTTTTCCCGGTTTCCGTCCACTAAACTGATCCGTCCTCCTGCAGCTTCCACCACAGACGCGTCATCTGTAAACGCATCTGTATACGCTTGCTTGTAAGCGGCATGTAAGATAGCGGATACAAATACTTGCGGAGTCTGCACAGCGCAATAAGAATTACGATCTACCGGACAACTGTCTTCGCCCTCGCGCTTACGGATGGAGTCAATAATCGGCACAACCGGAATGGCGGCGCCAAAAGTAGCTGCTTCAGCAAAGCAGGCTGAAATAATTTCAGGGGTCACTAAGGGGCGTACGCCATCATGTACTGCGATTAATCCGGGTTCGTGTATTTCTTTCAGTCCGTTCAATACAGAATGAAAGCGCGTTTCGCCTCCTGTCACAATCGTATGAGGTACCGTAAAGTTTAATTCAGTACAGCACATTTTCCAATAGGCTTGATGGGTTTCGGGCAAGACCAATAATAATTCAGCGGTTGCATCCCATGTATAAAATACATGCAAGGTATGCATCAGCAAGGGTTTATCTTTTAGCGGGATAAACTGTTTAGGCAGGTCGGATCCCATCCGCAGTCCTTTACCTCCGGCTACGATCAGCACGTATTTTTTCATTATTCCAATTCTTCCAGTATCTTTTTCACCTCTTCATCTACTTTGAAGAGCTTTTCTTTGCAAATTTTTATCAGACGGGCAGCCTCTTTTACCCGTTCGGCAAGCAGGTCTACATCCAACTCTCCTTTTTCTATATCGGCAACGATTTCGCGTAATTTGGCGACTGCCTCATTGTATGTTTCATTTCCCTTTTCCATAGGTCTTATTCTTTTTTTTATTTATGACGGAAACAATTCCTTCTACTTCTCCATCCGCAAAGCGGGTTGTGATTGTTTCGCCCGGTGCAAAATCTGATGCGGATTTCAGTATTTTCCCTTCTTTTAATGTCAGTGTATAGCCTCGTTTGAGGATGTAATCAGGGGATGCCATCGTGATGAACTGTTCCGTTAATTGCAGAAACTGCTTGTTTTTGGTCAAATAATCATTCGTCAATCGCTGAATTTGCCTGAAACGGTCGTTTGTAGCCGTTTTATGTGTGGTAAGCGTATTCAGCGTCAGTACAGGCAGCTTAGAGACCAGTAGTTGTATTAAATTTTTTTGCTCCGAAATCTTCATGTCGGCAGAGTAAATCAGGCGTTCCTCCCAGGTCTCCACTTCAGCCGCGGCGAGCGTCATCTGTCCAATCAGAAATTCAGCTACAGCGGTAGGCGTTTTCATTCGGGTGTGCGCTACCATATCCAGCACGGTTTCGTCACGCTCATGCCCGATACCCGTAATTACAGGTAAAGGAAATTGTGCGCAATTAGCAGCCAGCAGGTAAGAATCAAAACTACTCAGATCCGAACTGGCTCCTCCTCCGCGAATAATGACAACAACGTCAAAACTATCCGCATGGGTGTAAATCCGGTCTAACGCGGAGATAACCGATTGCTCTGTTTTATCTCCCTGCATCAGCGCGGGAAAGAGTTTTACATAGAAAGGAAACCCCGGTTCATTATGCAATAATTGATTCATGAAATCCTCATAACCGGCGGCGGTAGGCGATGTGACAACCGCGATACGGCGGGGAAGGGTAGGAAAGGGTAATTCCTTGTTTAAAGTGAATATGCCGTCTGCTTTCAGCTGATTGATTATTTCCATCCGCTTGCGGGCCATATCGCCCAAAGTATAAGCCGGATCAATATCATAAACAGTAAAGCTAAAACCATATAATTCGTGAAACTCGATAGAGACCTTGACCAGCACGGTTAGTCCTGAGGCAAAAGCCTGTCCGGTTTCCTTTTCGAAATAAGGTTTTAGTATACCCCACGTTTTCGCCCAGATCGAGCCTCTTGCTTTAGCTACAATCTGTCCGGTTCGCTCGTTCTTCTCCACAAATTCCAGATAACAATGTCCGGAAGAATGATTTACCCGCACGTCACTCGTTTCGGCGCGAAGCCAATAGGTTTCAGAAAAACCTTCCTGTACTACCGCTTTAATCCGAAGGTTTAGTTCGCGAAGGCTAAGAGGGTGAATCTCCGGTTGGCTATCTGGATAAGGAAACATGGTTGCGTTCTGCTTTATATGCTTTAAATACATCCGGAATTCCATAACCTAATTCCGCGTCCGGGCGTTTGTATTGACTGGAAGATTCCTTTAACAGTTCTATTATTTCGTGATTGCTTAACCAGGGTAATGCCTGCCAGAGACAAACACCTAATCCGGCAAGAATCGGTGTGGAAAAAGAGGTTCCGTTAGCATAGCGTATATTTCCCGAAGGATCGATCACGCAGCTACCTGTTCCTAAAGCTACCATATCCGGCTTGACCCGGTAATCAGAAGTAAACCCGACAGAACTAAACACGCTTTTTTTCTTATCCGATGTGATTGATCCTACCGTAAGAATACCTGCGGCATCGGATGGGAAAGTGATCTTTTCCCAGCTTCCGTTTCCTTCGTTTCCTGCACTACAAAACAGAAGAATGCCTTTCTCGGAAGCCAATTGCGCTATGCGGCTTATCAGAGCGGTATTGCCATCCAACGCTGTCTGGCAATAGCCCATCTCTTCCGCATCATAAGAGAAATAGCCCAAGGACGAAGATATAACATCTACACCTGCGCTATCTGCAAATTCGACTGCTGCTGCCCAATAATCTTCCTCTACAGGAAATTCAGACCTGCTATCCTCACTTTTTATCAACCAGTAGGACGCTTCGGGGGCAGTTCCTATCATCAAGCCTGTTGTGTTTGCCGCCAGACAAGACAATACTTTTGTTCCATGGTCGTCCCCGACATAAATGCTTTCTTCGGGCAAGACAAAATTGCGTGTGCCCAATAGGTTTAATGATTCAAATACGTCTATTTTATTTACATTCTGGAAGCCGGCGTCAATAACAGCAACTACCATGTCTTTTCCGCGATAGCCTTTTTTATGCAGTTTTATTCCATTCAGCATTTTTATCTGCCTATGCGCATAGCCGTAAGGTTCATTCAGTAATTCGTCTTTAGAATTGTATGATCCGGAATTGACTGCTTGTTCTTCGCAGATGCCTCCGCTTACCGCTCCTTTCCATACCCACTTAACAGAATCCACAATGGATAGAGCTTCCACCTTTTTTATAGTAATGCTATCTTTACTTTCTACCACAACCGTTGTCAGCCAGCGGCTTTGCACAATGGGAGTAACCCCGGTTGCCATCAAAGAATCCATATAGACCTGTGAGACGGGAAAATCAGCTTCCGTCACAGCGATATTCTGCTTCAAACGACGGTCAATAGCCTTTTGGGAAAGATATTCCTCGGGACGATCAATAGAGAACTCACTTACTCCTTTATCTTTCAAATAAATCCGAAAACGATAGATGTTTTCTGCTTCTGCTTCCATAGAAAACAGAATCAGAAAAAATAACAATCCTAATCCCCTAATACAATTCAT
>DAIPZX010000156.1:0-5707 GCA_036781995.1 Massilibacteroides sp.
TATAGGGCGGGTTTGAGAGACTGTGGCAAACGTGTGTGTTACCTGTCTCTATTCAATACTCCGTCGCCTGTTTTTTTTGATTCATAGTGATGTTGAAAACATCCCTGATTCAGGGCGAACGTACTACAACCGAATGATTACGATAAAGGAAAGTGTTTGAGACATTTATTTTATTTTTGCTACCTTTGCACCCTCAATAGGTAAATAACGAAATTATAGAATGATAACAGTAAACAATCTGGACCTTCAGTTCGGAAAAAGAGTTCTTTTTCAGGATGTCAACTTAAAATTCACCCCCGGAAACTGCTATGGCATAATCGGTGCTAACGGAGCCGGGAAATCAACGTTTCTTCGTATCTTAAGCAAACAGTTGGATCCGACAAGAGGAACCGTTTCTCTTGGCTCGGGCGAGCGATTGTCTGTGTTGAGTCAGGATCACTTTGCTTTTGATGAATACACTGTACTTGATACGGTGTTGATGGGGCATACTACGCTTTGGGAAGTAATGAACGAGAAAAATGAGCTGTATGCTAAGCCTGATTTCAGTGATGAAGACGGAATCCGGGTGTCGGAGCTGGAAGAAAAATTCGCCGAAATGGAAGGCTGGAACGCAGAAAGTGATGCTGCGAGTTTGCTAAGTGGTTTGGGCGTGAGTGAAGAATTGCATTACAGTATGATGAAAGACCTGAGTGGTAAGCAAAAGGTACGTGTGCTGTTGGCGCGCGCATTGTTCGGACAGCCGGATAATTTATTGCTGGATGAACCCACGAACGACCTTGACCTTGAGACGGTAAGATGGCTTGAAGAGTATCTTTCTAATTTTGAACAGACCGTGTTGGTGGTTAGCCACGACCGTCACTTTCTTGACGCTGTCTGCACCCATACGGTGGATATCGACTTTAATAAATTACAACTGTTTGCCGGTAACTATAGCTTCTGGTATGAATCCAGCCAGTTAGCCCTTCGCCAGCAACAACAACAGAATAAGAAGTCTGAAGAGAAGAAAAAGGAATTGGAAGAGTTTATCCGTCGTTTTAGCGCCAATGTGTCTAAATCCAAACAGACCACCAGCCGCAAGAAAATGATTGAAAAACTGAATATCGAGGAGATCAAACCCTCGTCTCGCCGCTATCCGGGTATTATATTCACCCCGTCCAGAGAGCCGGGAAATCAGATTCTGGAAGTGAAGGGGCTGACCAAGTCTATTGACGGTCAGGTGTTGTTTCAGGACTTAAACCTGAATGTTGAAAAAGACGATAAGATCGTATTTATCAGCCGGGATCCTCGTGCGATGACTGCCTTCTTTCAAATAATCAACGGAGAAGAAAAAGCCGATGCAGGTACATTTCAATGGGGGCAAACGATAACAACTGCTTATCTGCCGTTGGATAATGCACCGTTTTTTGAATCCGATTACAATCTGATCGATTGGTTAAGCCAGTTTGCGCAAGATACCAACGAAGTCTATCTGAAAGGTTTCCTCGGACGTATGCTTTTCTCCGGAGAAGAACTTTTGAAGAAGGTAAGTGTATTGTCCGGAGGTGAAAAAATGCGTTGTATGATTTCGCGTATGATGCTGAAAGACGCGAATACATTGATTCTGGATACGCCGACCAATCATCTTGACCTGGAGTCTATTCAGGCTTTCAATAATACCTTGAAGACTTTTAAAGGCAACGTGCTGTTCTCCAGTCATGACCATGAGTTTATTCAGACGGTAGCCAATCGGATTATCGAACTAACGCCCAACGGTATTATTGATAAGATGATGGACTATGATGATTATATTACCGATCCGACGGTAGCCGAATTAAAAGAGAAATTCTATAAATAATTCACCGTAGAGACGTACCCTTGTGCGTCTCTATTGCTTTATGCCTAATGGGTTTTTTAGAGGTTGCGGAAATGAAAAAGAGAATCGTATTCATTGTATGTGTGTTTTTGTCCTGGATTGTGTTTTTTGCTATCCAGAAACCCTTGTTTCTGCTGTATAACCATGGTTTAGCCGAAGGACATTCTTTGACTGAATTTATGCAGGTTGTTTTCAACGGACTGAAATTGGATGCTACTGTATCGGGTTATCTGACGGCGATACCGCTGCTTCTGACCATCGTTTCGGTGTGGTCCGGCGGGAAGGCTATGCAAACCATACTGAAAATTTATTTCGCGCTTATCGGTGCGCTTGTCGCTCTTATCTTTACCGTTGATGAGGCTTTGTACGGCTATTGGAATTTCAGGTTAGACTCAACGATTTTCTTTTATCTGGAATCGCCGGAAAATGCAATGGCAAGTGTGCCTGTCCTGTCCTTTCTTGTTCAGCTTGTCAAAACGATCGTTTACGGAATACTGATCTACTGGTGGTTTAAACGCTTTATTATACCTCTTTTGCCTCAGGAGGCAACGCGTCGGAAATGGCAGACTTTATCCGTTAGTGTTTTGTTAGGCGGCTTATTATTTATAGCCATACGTGGGGGAGTTACGACTTCTACGGCTAACGTCGGGATGGTTTATTTCAGTAAAGACCAGTTTCTGAATCATGCCGCTATCAACCCCTGTTTTAGTTTGCTCACGTCCTTATCCAAGCAACAGGACTTCTCCTCCGAATTCCAGTTTTATCCGGAAGAGAAGCGGCGTGCGTTGTTTGAAACGGTATATCCTCCACATCGGGAGATAAGTGAGGAAACGCCTGCCCCTACCTCATTGCTGAATACAAAGCGACCGGATATCTTATTGGTTGTTCTTGAAGGTTTTTCTGCGAATGTGATCGAATCAACACATGGCGAAGCCGGTGTTACCCCTCGTCTTGATCGCCTGAGTAGGGAAGGGGTCTTGTTTCGGAACATGTATGCCAGTTCATTTCGTACGGACAGAGGTTTGGTAGCTGCTTTGAATGGTTATCTTGCTCAGCCTACTACCTCGATTATGAAATACCCTTCGAAAAGTCAATCGCTGCCTTCTATCGCGAAAAGTTTGCGGACGGAGGGATACAACACGGATGTGCTGTATGGCGGTGATATTAATTTTACGAATATGCGGAGTTTCTTCTTTAATTCCGGGTATAATAGTCTGACTGCTGATGTGGATTTCCCAATCACAAGTCGTTTAAGCAAGTGGGGTGCCGACGATGATGTCACCTTTAATCGCTTGTATGATGATATAATCAACGACCGGAAAAAGCAATCTCCCTGGTTTTGTACGTTCCTGACTTTGAGTAGTCATGAGCCTTTTAAAGTGCCTTATCAAAGGTTGGAGCATCCTTATCTTAACTCTGTTGCTTTTACAGATAGTTGTATCGGGCATTTTATCGATAACATAAAGACGACTCCGGCATGGGATAATCTGTTGGTTATATTTGTTTCGGATCATGGCTTCCGTTATCCTGAAACGTTCAAAGATTACGAGCCGGGGCGTTATCATATCCCCTGTCTTTGGATAGGAGGAGCAGTCAGAGAACCCGCTGTGTTTGATGATCTGATCAGCCAAACAGACTTGGCTGCCACATTACTCGGACAGCTTGACTTAGATAAAGAAGACTTTTTCTTTAGTCGGGATTTCTTTAGTCCGGATTATCCTAAATCTGTCTTTTATACATTTAATAATGGTTTTGCCTTGATGGACAGCACGGGTGTTTCCATTTATGACAATGCTGCCGAAATCCCTCTGGTGGAATCTCCGACAGAAGGAAGTTCGGAACGCTTAGAAAAGGGTAAAGCTGTTTTACAGACTTTGTATCAGGATTTAGGCAGGAGATAAACGCTTAAAAGCTTTGCATATCACATAGCTTTTTGTAATACCCATTGAGGGTTATGAGTTCGTCGTGACGTCCTTGTTCCACGATACGTCCTTCGTGCATGACGCAGATTACGTCGGCATTGCGGATCGTCGACAGGCGGTGGGCAATGACAATGGTTGTACGGTTGCGCATCAGCTTTTCGAGGGCATCCTGTACCAAACGTTCAGACTCCGTGTCGAGTGCAGATGTCGCTTCATCAAGGATAAGTACGGGAGGATTCTTTAATATAGCCCGGGCAATACTGATCCTTTGCCGCTGACCTCCGGAAAGTTTGCCTCCGCGATCACCGATATTGGCATCATAGCCTCCTTCTGTTTGTATGATAAATTCGTGTGCGTTAGCAATACGGGCAGCTTCTTCCACTTGTTCTAACGTGGCATGTTCTACCCCAAACGCAATGTTGTTGAAGAATGTGTCATTGAAAAGGATAGCCTCCTGATTAACATTCCCCATGAGTGAACGCAAATCATAAAGGCGTGTATCCCGGATATCCACACCATCCACTGTAATGCTGCCTTTGTCTATGTCATAAAAACGAGGCAAGAGATCGACCAGGGTACTTTTACCGGAGCCTGATTGTCCGACTAAAGCAACGGTCTGTCCTTTTTTAATTTCGAGGCTGACATCTTTGATTATCCATTCGGTTTGATACTTGAACCAGATACGGTTGTAGGCTATCTTTTCATTCAGACTGATTGGTTTCGGATTTTCCGGATCTTTGATTGTGCTTTCTGCCATCAGTATTTTATCTACGCGCTGCATGGAGGCAAGCCCTTTTTGTATGGCGTAAACTGCTTTGCTAAGATCCTTCGCCGGGTTGATAATGCTATAGAAGATCACCAGGTAATAAATAAATGTAGCCGCATCGATGGTGTTACTGTTGCCGAGGATTAATGTTCCCCCATACCATAACACAATAGCGATCGTAGCCGTACCCAGAAACTCGCTCATTGGATGCGCCATTTGTTGGCGACGATAGATGCGGTTGGTGATCCGTCTGAATTTGTCATTGCTCTCTTCGAAGCGTTTCTGGATTTTCTTTTCTGCGTTAAAGGCTTTGATAATGCGAAGCCCACCCAGAGTTTCTTCTATTTGGCTCATTAAAACACCCCATTGCTCCTGTCCTTCAAAAGACTTCCGTTTGAGTTTTTTACCGACCTGTCCCATTAAATAACCTGCGACAGGCAGAAGAATTAAAACAAAGATCGTCAACTCCCAACTGATTATAAGCATCCCGGTCAGATAGATGACAATCATAATCGGATTTTTGAATAGCATATCCAACGAACTCATGATCGAAGTCTCAATCTCATTCACATCTCCCGATACGCGCGCAATAATATCCCCCTTACGCTCTTCCGAGAAGAATCCTAAAGACAGTTGAGTAATTTTTGTGTTGATCTGATTACGAATATCGCGAACTACACCGGTGCGGATAGGAATCATGGTATAGAAAGCCAGATACATAGTCAGTACCTTCAAGAAAGTCATCACAACTAAAAAAGCACCTAACATAATCAAGGTAGAAGAACCTCCGTATGTGTCAATATAGCTACTAATAAACCAAAAGAAATTGTTTGAAGCTATATGAAAGCTTTCTTTTATGGCTTCTATATTGCCAAAACTGAAAGACCATTCCATAAAGCTATACACTTCATCGTCTGTTTTAAATAGAATGTTAAGAATCGGAATAATCAACATAAAAGAGAATAGATTCAATATGGCAGACAGAAAATTGAATATAACATTCAATACCATGTATTTCTTATAAGGAGGTACGAAGCGCTTAAGCACTTTTAGGAAATCTTTCATGTAGAATTGTTCTTTTTATTTGAGGCTGCAAGTTACGGAATATCCGGCGTTTTAAAAACTCAGTAAAGAGAATAAAAAAAGTCCGGCAATAAAAACTGCCGG
>DAIPZX010000157.1:0-5694 GCA_036781995.1 Massilibacteroides sp.
GGACTATAATACACGGTGATATTGTATCGGACTAAATCACCATTCGTGCTGATTACGCTTGTTTTGCTTCCTGCCATTTTTACTTCATTGATATAATTCTCAAAATTTAGCTTCTCCAATGCCGTAAAAGGCTCCAAAAACCCATTTTCGTTTTTGGCTAATTGAAACACGATCGTACCGTTCCGGTCGTTGACCGCAGCAACTGCTGTAATCCGCGCGTCCGGATCATCATTTTCATAATACAACACACCCGTCTCTTCGTTGTATTTCAACTCATGACCATTTTGGAAGGCGTACGCTGTGTTTTCATACCATGCCACGGTTCCGGGACGTGAAGACATAATTTTATCTTCAACCTCTTTCGTGAATTGATCGTGTATCAATTCAAAGGCATAAATGCAGGTTGCGGCAATGGTCACCCACAGACGCCATTCAGCCACAGCCGAAACGGATAACTGTAATTTGCTTTGCAGATCAGCAGATATGCTGTCCTTAATTTCTTTTATTGTTCTGGCCATACCTCATACGTAGTTACTGGTTCGTTGATTTCTTTTAATAAGTTCTTATTGATTAAAGAACTGTTTTCATCGATTGTCAACAGGCTGTTTACCTTAACAGGCAGATCAAACTGGAACTCATTACTTTCTACATTGTACACCGGATCATTCTCAATTTCCGGATTCAGCGTCAGGATTTCCTTTACTGCTTCCAGCGTACTGTAATGCTGGACGGCAATATCAAACAATGTTTGGTTATCAACTACAAGAATTGTTTTCATTTATATGCTGCGTTAATGTTTAATTGGCCTCCTACTGTTATGGCCACCTTCTTAACCTTCATGCCGTCTTTAGAGAACTCTTTGCGGACGGTACGCAGAAAGTTATCCGGGTTTTCGTCATTGAGGTAATTAATGGCTCCTACACCCACAGTGGGTACTTCTTTATAATGTCCCTGGTGCGCTATGATTAAATCACGCTGGTGTTGTAACGTGCTTTCTGTATACTGTATATCATCTGTTGATATATCTATATCTCCCGTTTCATCGAATTTTAAATCAATCATATAATCTTAATGTTTTACTTTTTCGTTCTCATAATCAGCCTTATTGAAAGTCTTAGCCGGAGATGTCGTTTTCTGAACCGACTCAGGTGAGGGGTTCAAAACACCTCCCTGAGCGGCTATCAGAAAAGTGCCTATAGGAATATCGTGTGTATGATTATTAAAGGTATCTATCAACGCGTTTATCTTATCTGTTAATTCCTGAATCTTTATCAAACCGCCTAAATCGCCTCCATTAAAAAGCATTTCATCCGGGTTCACTTCAAAGGTTGAAGCATCGTTTTGAACCTTTATTGTTTCAGCATCTACATGAACCGCAATTTTATCACCTTTTTTCAGGTCGATATTACCACCATCGACAACCAACTCCAGATCATTCAGTGTAAAAATCACTTTATCAATTTCAGAGAAGGATTCCACAAACATCCGGTCAGTTCCGACACGCGATACCAACACAATGCTGTCAATGGCTGGAATAAACACAAAGCCTTTTAAATCTGCGTTCTCTACCGAATAAAGCAGGATATCTTCATATAAGATATTTCCGATCTCTGCTTTACAGGTACGCTTCGCTTCATCGACTTCCTTTATCGTTGCATATAGTGAGTTTTCGGATGCACTTGCTAACCGGCTATGAAACATCTGCCGGATCAGTTCCATTTGTTTTGAATTCATACTTTTAATCCTATTTCAACGCTACGCCGGGCACCACTGCGGCCATAACTAACTGTTACACCTTCGATATAGTACCGTCCGTCGCGTTCGTTATACACTTCGTCATATATCTCCGCCGTCATGGCCGGAGCCGCATACGGCAAAAGGAAAGTTTTTATCTTTCCGGCATATCCGTCATAACTGTAACGCTTTAGTTCCGCTTCCGCCAGTGCGGCCAGTTCGTTCTGATCCTGTACGTCATAGAAATATAGTTTCTTTTCCGTCCCGTCACTGGCTCCGATTTCCGCTTCGACTTTCGTCCCATCCCGGTAAATACACACAGCAGTAATTTTCAACTTCACATCATCCGCACGCTGATATTTCAGGTCATCATCGAATATCACGTTCTCACGAAGCTTATACTTAATACTGTCACCCACAACCTTGAATGGTTCTGAAGCATAAACTTTACCTTCCAGATCAAAGAAAATCGAAAGGCCATAATCTGTCTTTAGCTTCCCTAAAACCCACGACACAGGCTTATTGTCTACTTGAAATTGCGAAAGCGTAAGCGTAGCCGAATAACCCACACTCAGACCGCATGAAGACAGGACATCGGAAAGGGTTGCCTTTCCTTGCAGGGTAACACTCTTCAGGCGCGTCTGATAGAATTCATCTTCACATATGATTTCAAGAGGAGTACGTAGATTCAATTGTTTTACATATCCTTTGAATTCGAGATTGTAAACATTATCATAACCTAATTCGATTGTGACCGGATCACCCGTTTTGATCGCTTTGGCCGTCTCTACTTCCGTTGCCGGTTGACCTTCATATTTCAGCACGGCAGTAACAGGAACCTTGATCGTTGCCGTTGCACCCAGTTTATAGATGGAGCGTTCGATTGCTACATCATGAACGCCTTCGAACTTCATCCCGCCAATCTCTATTTTACTACACAATACGTAAAGCATATGACTATTCAATAATGAGTTCAAAGGGTTTGTCTGTTACACAATGGATCTTCACAACCTGACCATCTTCCAGTCCGTCCGTTGGCGGGAAACTGATGTTTGTGATTACCACCTTATCACCTTCATCAAAGATCAAATCCGTTAAGGCGGAAACCAACTCTACCGATTTATTGATGTTAAATAACTCCATGACTTCTGTGATTTCATTCTCTGGGTATGTTTTATCAGTTGTCTGAATAAATCCGGCTAATGACACCTTATAATCATCTATATTGATGAGTTCTTTAACACTACCTTTACGTCCGACCATATGTGTCTCCACAATCGTTTTTTTACCGGTTACATTGATCACTGCCGTAGGGAACTCAATCTCTCCACTTTCCGTTATAAAAGTGACCGGCATAAAATACCACCGCCCTAAGTGATCTTTTTTATAAAGCCGGGTTCCTTTGTCTGTGAATTCCTTAAAGGTCGCTTTCTTGATACCGAAAAAGGCTCCCGGAAAAGGAAGTCCTTTATAACCGATCGCGCTCTTCAGTATTTTTACAACATCAAATCTATGCTCCATAATCATCTAACATTTGGGTAAACACTTCCGAAACAACACTAATGATTTCTTCTTTTCCACGTCCGTCTGTATTTTCGACATGGATAACGATCTGGTCACAGAATCGGTCCAGGTAGACGCCTTTTTCCGTGCGCTCGGTTTCATATACTTCCTTTGCATTTGTTGTTATTTCACTAACAGAGGGGACAGACGTGGCCGCCGACTCAATCGTTTCTACCATATTGGGTATAGGTACAACAACCGGATTGCTATCCTGAAGAATAGACTGCGGAAGCTTCGAAAGTACACTGCCGGAAAGATCAACGATCCGGACAGCAATAGGCTTGTTATCCGCTTCATTGACATATTCCGTTTTAGCTACGTCAAATTCAGGGAGAGGCGTTTGAGGTACTTCGCCAGCGGCAAGCAAAGCCGGAAGCGCGGCTGACGCGGCAACCTTTGCAGAAAGTGACGCAATCTTAACAGGGTTCAGTTTAGACATGATCGCAGCATATGATGTGGTTCCCTTCGTATTATTGGCAACCACTTCGTTCAGGTCTATTTTGTCACTGGTAGCTTTTGATTTGCCGCTATCGCTTTTCTTCTGTCCCTTTTCTTTGCCATTGCCATTCCCACCACCGAACCTGTTCATTAACTCATCATAATCAACGGTTCCTCCGGTAGGCATTTCCGTGGGTATCCCCGGTATCAAATCCTGAATATTGAATCCCTCTTCACCTTCGGAATCTTTCCATGACAGTTCCCAGGTGAGTGAAGCCGCTGTCTTTTTACGCAGTTCGTCAATCTTACGGGCGCCATCCACAATGGTTTGTTTACGCTTCTCAACGTCCTCATTGAGTTGCAGGATCATGGCCTGATTTTCTGCCGAATCACCCAGTCCTACGGCTTCCTTAAATTTATACCACCCTAGCTTGATTTTATCAAGTCCGATCATCAGACCGTTGGTCAGCGTCGACCATTGAAATTTGAAGCTTTCGACAAAGAGTTCAAAGACGTTCTTCATAAAGTCTACGATGACTTCCCATTGTTTGCCCCAACCATCCACTTTATTCACACAAACGGCAATAATAGCAATAAGAGCAGCAATACCTAGCACAATCCATGTTACAGGATTCGCCCATAACGCAGCATCAAGCAGCAATTGTGCTTTTGTCCATGCACCTGTAGAAACCGCCACTACACCATCCCATACAGCCTTAGCTTTCGCGGCAATAGCCGCCGAGTTTATAGCTAATGTAGCTGCAGTTAAAGCCGCAGTCAGCCCCCAGACAAGTAAATTGCCGTCATTAAGTCCCTGAAACCACCAATCAAATAAGCCTGTTACGATTCCCATCACAGGTTCCAATACTGCCATACCAGCCCCTAAAACATCTATTCCGACATGGATAACCGGAAGGACAGCCCGGCCAAACTCAAAGCCAATATTACGGAGACGCGTCCAGAGATCACCGGCACGCCTTAACCCATTTTCCGAATATTTCAGCGCACGATCCGTCTCCCCGGTAGCATTCTTTGTCTGATTCATTGAGTTGGAAAACTTATCTAAGTCCGCAGTCAACAATGCGAAAGAATTCTTTGCCTCTTTATCCACAATCCCGATCTTTTCAAGGAATGAAGATTTTTGCTCATCCGACATGGCTCCCATAACATTAGATAAATCACCGAAGATATCGACCAGTCCCCTGATCTTCCCGGTTTCATCGAACACGTCGATCCCGGCATTCTTCAGGTTACCCCGGATATTTCCCTTTCCCAGTGCAGAGAAAGCGTTTTCAATCAGCACGGCAGCTTTTTCAGCGCTCTGGCCTTTACCCGTCATGTATGCAAATACCCCGGCAACCTCTTTGTAATGAATCCCTAAATTGGAAGCCCCCGCAATCATGGTCGGGAGATACCGGGCGAAGTCCCCGAATTCGCCAGCTCCGACACGTTTAGAGGTAAGGAATGTATCCAATACATCTAATGCAGAAGCCTCTTTTCCAATCACAGACAATGACTGAGCCAATGCTGCTGATACGGTTGTCATATCGACAGAAGCAGCTCGCGACCCTTTCATGGCTGCGTCTAAAATTTCCAGTGACAGAGCCGCATCACCTGTTTGGGAAATAATCTGGTTAAAACTCTGAGGGGCAATTTCAATGACGGCTTTGTTATCTTTAGCAACATTGGCAATCTTTCGTTGCAATTCTTCATAGCTTTTACCGTCCAATTGCGCGGTAATATTTACCTCCGACATGCCACGTTCGAACTCTAATGCGGATTTTCCTGTAGCCGCCATGATGGCACCGCCTATCACAGCCGGATTGATAAACCCTTTCAACTGATCTTTTAAGCCACCCAGAAAAGACGGAGTAGTCCCGCCTGCATTTTCCAACGTCTGTAATTGGCCTTGCAAAGAAGTTATCTCTTTATTATACGCTTTGATAAAGTCAAGGTTTG